>CALFEW010000275.1 GCA_937958365.1 uncultured Chloroflexota bacterium
ATTTGTTGAGTCGTCTGATTGGCCGATATTGCCTAGCTGGCAGGCAACGGCCGTTAGGCTCAACAACCCCACCAACAGCCACAGCCCGCGATAACGTTGCAAACGTTTCATAGTTTTCTCCAGTAGATAGTTGGGAGTGGCTAGTTGTTAGTCCAGGGGCGAATCTCTCCCCACTAACCACTAACAACTGTCCACTAACCACTATCTTACCGTCCCACCGTAATCAGCGTCAGTTCCACGTAGCGGTCTTCGGCCTGTTTATTGGGGTCGTCGGTGTTGCGATGATCTTCCGGCGGCAGCACGGCGTCTATGACGAAGCGCGCCGGGTCTATGCCCTGGCTCACCAGGTAAGTCACCACAGATTGGGCGCGTCCTTCAGCCACTTCCAGAATGTCTGCTTCGGTGTAGGGTGGGTTGTTGGCCGGCCAGGCCGACGAGCCTTCCACCTTCAGGAACAGCCCCACGCTTTGCGACAGGGTGGGCACGACGCAGTTATCTAAAATGCGCCGCGATTCCAGGGTTAACTCGGTAGATTCGGGTAAGAAGGTGAAGGTGCGGCAGGGCAGCACCACCAGCGTTTCGGCGGCAGATGTGGTGACGCCGCCCAGGTCTAGCTGCTGCGAGATGGAGAAGGTGTCGTTGACGGGACGGCCGTTGGGCTGCAAACCGGCCTGTTCAGCGGCGCGCAAAACAAAGCCGGGATTGATCAGATCCTCCACGTTGTCGCCGGGTACGGGCACGTTGGAAAAGGACCAGACGCGCCGGGCAATGCTGAGGCGGTCAATAATGGGCCGCGTGTCACGCATCACAAAGGCGTTGTCGCCCAGGTCGGCCTGGGCCACGTTTTCCAGCCAGGCGGCAAAGTCGTCGCTGGCCGATTCGGGATAGACAAAGCTCCAATCGTTATAGCCCCAGGAAGCGATCTGGCTGGCGGCCGTGTCGAAATCTTCCACCTGCGCTTTCAGGGTGGCAAACCAGGCGTTGTGGAAGCTCTGCACCAGGTCGGGCTGGTTTTGGATGGTGTCCCGCGAGGTGACGATGGTGTCAATGACGATGCGCAGTTGGGCGGAACTGAGCAGCGAGACGCCGCCGCTGGCTTCGGCGTCGTAAATGTCCGGTTCCCAGCCGGAGACGGCGTCGGCCTGACCGCTGTTGAAGATGGCGATGGCGTCGGCGACGGTGTCCTGGGGAACCAGGGTCACGTCGGAGCGTGGGCTGAGTTGGGCAATGGAAAGCACGTAGTAAACGAAGTATTCACCGACGCTGCCGCGTGAGAAGGCGATGCGTTTGCCTTGCAGGTCGTTGATGGTTTCGACGTTACGGCCCCAGAGCTGGTCGGCGCCGGCGCTTTCGTCCACGATGGCGGTGATGACGCCGGGGCTGGTCAGGGCGACGGAATCCAGGGTGGTGAGCAGGCAATCCCATGCGCCGCTGTTTAGCAGGGCGGTGCGCTGCTCTTCGGAGATTTCGTAGTTGGGGTCGCCATCCAGGGCAAAGGGCACGATGCCCAGATGGAAGCCATTGGCTTTGTCCAGACCGGCCATCTGCATTTGCTGGAGGGTGAAGTAGCTGCCGAAGGCGTCTGCGCCGCAGATGTAGGTGGGCAGGCCGTCGTTGGCGTCGTAGTTGGGTCCCCAGATAGGTTCGGGGGAGTCTACGTTGGCGATGGGGCGCGTGGGAGTGGCGATGGTCTGGCTGTTGGGGGTGGTGGCGGCAACGGCCGTAGGCGTTGCCGTACCATCATCCTGGCGCAACATGGTGAATGCCCCAACGCCGCAGGCGGCGATGACGGCGATGCCAACGATGACGATAAAAATCATGCGAGTGCGATCCATTTGCATTGCTCTTCTCCTTGTTCGTTTGCTTGTTAGATGGTTGGTTTGTTCGTTTATTGGGAATGAAAAGCCAACTAACAAACCCTCCAACCACCCAACCAACTTCTTTCTTTACGTCAGATGGTAACCCAGGTTGTGCAGGACGTCGGCGGTGGTTTGGCCGGGAAGGAGGTCGAATTGGGTACGGCCGTTGCCATCTTTATACACCACCAACTCCATCGCTTCCGGCAAAACACAGTGCTTGCTGCCGCGCACACCGCCCAACATTTCCTGATAGGCGCCGACGCTGAAAAAGCCGATGTACAGATTATCGGTCTCAACGGGCAGATAGAGCGGCGCTTCGCTCTTTTTTGGAGGATAGATGTCGTCGCTGTCGCAGGTGATGCCGCCAAGCTGCACGCGCTGGAAAGGCTGGTCCAGGTGGTTCAGCGGCAGCACGATGAAATGCTCGCCCAGCGCCCAACTGTCGGGGAACGAACTCATAATCGAGCCATCTATGATATACCAGGGCGTGTCTGAGTCGTTGTCTTTGGCGGTGATGATTTTGAAGAGATGAGCGCCGTGTTCGGAAGTGGTGTAACGGCCGAATTCGCCCATCACGTCTGGCTCGGGCACGTTGTAGCGGGCGCAGGTCTCTTTGAGCGTGGTGAGCAGTGGGCGGGCGAGGGCGGCGTAATCGAAATCGAAATTGAGGGTCATGGCGACGGGCATGCCGCCGCCAAAATCGAAAATGCTGAGGCTGGGATGGCGCTGGCGCAGTTGGGCGTACAGTTCGATGCCTGGTTTCAGGTAATCCACGAAGGCGGTTTTGTCGGTGAGCTGGCTGCCGACCATGTTGTGGAATAACGTGAGCGTGAGGTTGGGCGCGGCGGCGATGTAGTCGGCGGCTTTCCACATGCTGTGGCTGTCCAGACCGAAGCGGGAGTTGGCGGCGTCCATTTCGCTGACGCTGGTGTGGGGGCCGTAGCTTTTCTGGCGGAGGCCCACGTCGAAGCGGTGGCGGCTGTTGAGGAAGGGGGCGATTTCGCCCAGGTCTTCGATGACGGGGATGACGTTTTCGTGGACGTCGCGCAGGCGCAGGATGTTGTCGGCGTAATGGCTGCCGTTGGCTTTGAAGCCGTTGCAGACGATAAGCCGGTCGGGCGGCAGCAGGCCGCGCCGAATCATGTGGCGGGCGATGTCTACGTCTACGGTGGAGGACATTTCGTGGTGCGCCCCGGCAGCCAGGGTGGTGCGGATGATTTCTTCGGCGGCGTTGGCTTTGGAGGCGTAGGTGTAGATGAAACGGCCGTTATACTCCACCTCCTTTATCGCTTCAGCAAACACCGCGTTCATGAATTCAATCTGGCGGCTGATGATGGGCAAATAGACGATTTCTAACGGGCTGGGCAGGGTGCGCCCCAGCCCGGGGCCGTGACCACCGCCCAGGAATAACCGGGCCAGATCGAGGTCTTCCAGGTGGAGACGGCCGTTTTTCACGTTTAGGTAGCTGTTAAAATGGGTTCCTTCGGGGACAGGGTCGGTGCTTTCCCAACCGACAACAGGATGTGGGTGAGCCATGCGGACCTCCAGTCTGATGATGGCTGTATTATAGCGGAGATTGGGGGAATGGGTGAACCGGGCGGCGGAACGGCCGTTTCGCCCCTGTATCTTCGGCCGTCACCCCAACAACGCCGTCAGAAATTCCCCGCCCGCGGCCTCGTTTTCCGGCGCAAACGTCAGGCTGCGGACGTGGACATCGCCTACGTGCAGGTCTAACGGCCGTGCCAGAGGCTCCGGGTATACCAGCACTGCCTCGCGGCAGCCTTTGGCCTGAGCATACGTGACCACCTGGCTCACGTCCGTTGTGGAGGCTGCGTCGGGCGTTTTGTATTTTGTGTCCAGGATGGTGTGGGCACGGCCGTCGCCAGCATACAGTACCAGGTCCAGCGTAAATTGCAGTTCATTGCGCGCGCCGACGTGGATGGTTTCTTGCGCCCGCATACGCCAGGGCGACGGCAGATGGGCGGCCAGCCAGGCCGCCACAAAACGCTCATACAGCCGGGCTATGTTGATGAGAAACGGCCGCATGGCATGGTCGCCGGGTTGGTGAGCCGGGCCGCCATGTTCCAGAAAGAAGCGGCAGAGGGCGTGGAGCGGCGCGTAATCCTGGTTCAGGCGGGTGTAGGGGCGGCCTACACAATCGGCGGGGGTGATGGGCGTGGGCGTAACGGCGGATTGCCAGACGTGGGCGGCGCGGCGCACGGCCGTTTGCGCCATTCCTGCGCACAACCCACTGCGGGCGATATGGGCCAGGGTATAGGCCACGATCTGGTTGTCGGGCAAATCGGTGGTGGATTCCTGGTAGCGGCAGGTGGGCTGCACCTGCGGCGGCTGCGGGTAATGGGTGATCTGGCCGCGGATGGCGGGTAACGGCCGTGTTTCTGTCAGGTAGGCGCGGTACAGCCCTTGTTGGGCGCGACGCAGCGCCCGGCGGGCCAGCGCGTAAGCCAGGTGTTGGTAAAAATCGTGCAGCGAAGCCACAGCCACCAGGCCATCCAGCAAATGGGCGTCTTGCAGGCCATAGGCGGTCTCCCACAGGCGGAAGAGGTTGGTCAGCGGCGTTTTGGGCCGGATGTCCAGCACATCCTGCCGCCCCAGCGGGATGAGACCCACCCAACCCAGGGCGGTAAGCTGCCACTGATGGTCGGTTTTGGGGCTGGGGAAGGTGACTTCTAGCTGACGGCCGTGCTGGTCATAATCGCGCCAGAGTTGTTCCAGAACGGCCGTGGACAGCACATTTGCGTCCAGGCGGAGTGGTTCGTATTCGGTGAGTGTGAGGGTGGTGGGCATCGAGGGCATCGAGATCAAAGGACGCTAAAACTGGCTGCGCCTGGGGCGACTATGCCTGGGGCAGCGTAAACCAAAACGTGCTGCCTTCGCCCAACTGGCTGTTCACACCCACTTCGCCGCCGCATTTTTCCACGATGCGGCGCACAATGGACAGCCCTAAACCTTCGCCACGGGTGCGCTGCGGGTTCAGGCGGGTGTGTGTTTTGAACAGGCGTAACTGGTCGGCTTCCGATATGCCGCTGCCGTTGTCTTTCACCCAAAAGCAGACGGTGTGGTCTTCACTGACCATTGCGCCCAGTTCCAGGACGGGTGGGCTGCCGCCATATTTCAGGCCGTTGCTGATGTAGTTGACCCACACTTCTTCAATCCAGGAGGGGTAGCCAACGGCCGTAGGCCAGAATTCAATCTGGTTGATTTGGGCGTCATGTTCGTTGATTTCAAAAATGAGCCGCTTGCGCGCTTCGGCCACCACGCGCTTCATGTCCAGCGGAATCATCTCCACTTCTTCGCGGCCCACGCTGGCCAGCAGCAGGATTTCGCTCAGCACATTATTCATTTTGTGGCCGCTTTGCAGGATGTGTTTAAGCGCCAGTCGCCCTTCGTTGTCCAGCTTCTCCTTCTGGGT
>CALFEW010000276.1 GCA_937958365.1 uncultured Chloroflexota bacterium
GCGGCGTCAGGCGTTGGTAATCGCCGGTGACGCGCAGGCGTTGATCGCGGTACGCTTCGGGAGCAGCGTTTAGATCGGTGAAGGAAACGAGGGCGGCGTCCCCTACAACGGTTAATTCACCCGACACGCGCGTGGGGCGGAACGGCTTTAAACCCTGGGCTTCGCCCGCACCGGGCAGGACAAAGGCCAACACCAGGATGAGCAGCAGCAAGGCCAGCAGGGGCAATAGCCACCACAAACGGCGATTTTGACGCAAAAAAGCTTGGGTGGCAGTGTCCTCACTCATCGAATATTTAGCTTCGGTAGTTTTGGCCCGCGATGTTGAACCCACCACTCGACCATTAAAATCAATACGGCTATCAGTAACAGCCAGGGCCACCATTCGCGCTGGCCCACGTCGCCTTCGGGCGTCGTTTCGGCGGCGACCTGCCCAATTTGCAGGGCGTCGGCCGGTTGGATGGCCGATTCGGCCGGGCTGAACAGGTTGACGGCAAAACTGCCCGCCGGGCGCGTGCCTTCGTCGTCGCGCAGGCTGACCCGATAGAGGCCCAGTTGGTCTGTTTCCGGGAAGATGAGCGCCTCTTCGCTTACGTCGGCGGTCCAGACGCTGCCGTCGGGTTTTTCCACCAGAACGGCCGTGGTGCTGGCCGCCGGTGAAATTTCCACCGGGTCGCCCGGCTGTAATCCGGTGGGGGCGTCGAAGGCGCGTCCAGGGCTGAGCCAGCCAGTAATATTAGCCATTAAAATGGGAAATGCAATTTGCAGGGGCAGGTCGGAATCGCGCAAATCGAAGGTGATGAGGCCGAGGCGCTGCCCGTTTTGCTCGCCGGTCAGGATGAGTGGGCCGCCGGATGCTTCCACCAACGGCCGTGCCCAGGGTGCGTCTATGGCCTTTGCCTGCCGCACATGCACGTCGCGCCAGTCTACAAATTGCAGCAGCGGCGAATCGGCCAGGCGCACGGCCACCGTGTCGGAAAAGACGCCGCCGACGGTGAACAAGTCGCCGCCATCGGGCGGGTTGATGATGAGCATATCGGTTGGGGGCAGAGGGTCGGGCAGGGGCACGCCGTCGAAGACCAGCAGGTCGTAATCTTCTTGCGTCAGGTCGGTTCCCGGCGCGGCTTTGAAGGTTTCGATGCCCGGCAGGACGCTGAAGATTTGCTCCAGAAAGAGATTGCCCTCGGTGACAAGCAGGGCGCGGTTGGTGACGCCGCCTTCGTGTACGGCCGTTGCCACGTTGTCCAGCGCCAGGTTATCCCCTTGATGGTCGGACAGGCGGGCGGTGATAACGGCCGTGCCCTCCGGCAAATCCCAGGTGAGATTGGCGCTGCCCCCCGCCGGCACGCTGACGCGGCGCGAATCGAACAGTGCGCCATCCAGTTCCAGACTGAGCAACGCTTCGCGGTCCAACGTGCCTTCGTTGGTGACGCTGGCGAAGAGCTGCGGGCCGCTTCCGGTGGCGCGGGTCGCCAGGGCGGAGATAGTCAGGTTCTCGGCGCTGGTTCCGATGGGCAGGTAGATGGGCGTGGTGGGCAGCGGGGGCAAATCGGTGGGCAGGCCGCCATCGGAAATGATGATGATACGGCCGTCCTGGAAACCTTGCGCCGCGCCGGAGGCCAGGGCCAGGGCGGAGGGCCAATCGGGCGCGCCGTTTTCCGGTTGGGCGGCGTCGAGGGCGCGGCGCAGGGCGGTTTTGTCGCTGCTGGCGCTGGCCAGGACGGTGGGCATGTGGCCGACCTGGATGAGGGTCATCTGGCTGCCGGCGCTGAGGTCGCTAATCAGTTGGGCGGCTTCGGCTTTGGCAGCGGCGAAGCGGGTAGGGGCCACGTCGGTGGCCTGCATGGAGGCGGAACCATCGAGCAGGACGACGGTGTTGCCGGTGATGACGGTGGGGACGGGGAGAAACGGCCGTGCCAGGGCCAGCACCAGCGCCGCCAGGATGAGCAGTTGCAGGATGAGCAGCAGATTGCGGCGCAGCTTTTGCCAGGGGGCGTTGGCTTCGCGGTCGCGCAGCAGTTTTTGCCAGAGCAGGGTGCTGCTGACGGTGACTTCGCGCCGTCGCAGGCGCAGCATGTACATGACGATGATGGGCACGGCCAGCAGGCCGAGGAGGAGGAAGGCAGGGGTTAGGAAGGACACAGGTTGGTT
>CALFEW010000277.1 GCA_937958365.1 uncultured Chloroflexota bacterium
CAGAGTCGAGTAAGCAAAAAAGATTGAAGATTGAAAATTGACCAGCAATCTTCAATCTTCAATCTTTACCGTTCAGTCTACCGGTTCAGCAGCAGGTTTACGGCCGTTTCCAGCACCGTATCCAGCACACCCAGCACCGATTCGGCCGTGACCGGCACACGCACGTCCGGCACAACGCCGATGCCTTCGATGTGGATGTTCCCGTCGCTGTCCACCGCGCGGCCGGCGGTGAAGGTAAAGGTTTCGCCTTCGGGCATGGCGACCTGGTCAATGCTGCCACCCAATCCGGCCGTAGGATATTGGCCGATGATGGTGGCTCTATCATCCAGGGTCATGGCGTAGCTGAAAAACTCACAGGCGCTGGCGCAGTCCGGGCCAACCAGCACGGCCACGTCGCCATCGTAGCGCAAATCTTCCGACGGCAGGTAGAAGAAGTTTTCGCCGCGCGGATCAAAGTAAAACTCGCCGCGGTCTTCATCGTAGTGGCCGGCGTTGCCCAGCGACAGCACCTCGTCGAAGAAGTAGGCGGCCATCTGGTCGGCCAGGAAGCCGCTGCCACCGCCGTTCAGGCGCATGTCAATGATCAGGCCGGGCACTTCGTTTTCGTTCAGTTCGCTCATCAGCCGCTCCCATAACTGGATGGTCAGCAGGGCATTGTCGGAAAAGCTGTAGATGCGCACCAGGGCCAGGCCGCTGTCCGGCAGGATTTCATAGTCCAGCGGCAGTTCAAAACCGGTGGGGATGGATGCTTGCAGCGCGGCAAAGAGGCTGTCTTGCTCAAATTCGGTAGCGACCACGGCCGTTTCCTCCGCGCCGTCCGGGTTTTGGAAGGTCACTTCAACGCTCTCAGAGATGACCGGGAAGCGGGTGACAAAGGCGGTTTGCGCCAGCCGTTGGTTATGGTCGGTGCTGACCGGGGCCAGCCAGTTGATGGTGTTGTCCACGGCGTCGCCGATGGGCGCACCGTCCAGGGCGATGATTTCTGCGCCCAGTTCGATGCCGGCCTGCTCGGCCGGACCCTCTGCCAGGAGCCAGGTTGCCAGGAAACGGCCGTCGTCCAACTCCTTCACCACCAGGCCAATGCCGTTGGCGTTCATGAAGCCAAATTCATCCTGGATGAACGGGCCGCTGACGTGACCATCGGGAATCGCCCAGGCCAGATCGCGCAGGGCGGTGCGGTACGCTTCGGCGTCTTCATCTTCATCGGCCGCTTCAAATGCGGGGCGCAGTTCGGCGCGCAGCGCTTCCCAATCTATGCCTTTGTATTCGGTGAAGGCGTATTCGTTCTTTAACTGGTCAATCAGGGCGTCGAAAGCGTCCGTGTAGCTCAGGTCGGAATAATCCACCAGGGCCGCGCCTTCCGGCTCGATCAGGTCAATCTCCTGGCGGCGCGCCCGGTCGAAGACAAACGGGTCGCTGTCCATGTGGACGATGGTGTACCCCTGCGGCAGGGCGACGATGGGATCATCTTCGGTGAAGAGCAGGCCATCATCGCCAAAGCCGCCGGGGAAGCCTTGTTGATCGTCTGGCGCGTAGACCAGGAAGCTGCCGCCGATGATTTCACGCTCGGTGGCCGCATCTTCGCTGACGCGGGTGGAAGCGTAGGCGGTGGACCAGCCGCCGCCGCTCAGGTCGCGCTCTTCCAGGAAGGGGTCGCCAAAGGTATTGGTCCAGTAGGCGATGGCAAAGACCTGCACGCCGGGGTCGGTTTCGCCGTCGTTGTCCACGTCGCGCAGCGTGCCTTGCGGTTCGATGGGCAGGGCCAGGCTGTAGCTAAAGGGGGACTCGAAGAAGTCGGAGGTTAGCTGGCCGAGCGCCTGGGACTCGACGGGCATGAGGAAATGCTCGTTGCGGTCCACGAAGCCGGCCTGGTCTTCCAAAATGACCACCGGCGCGGCGACGCCCAGGGTGAAGAAGGGATTGGTATACGTCACCACCCCGGTGATGCTGACCGGCCCGCCTTCATCGTTGACGATGGGGGCTGGGGGAAAAGGGGAGGTGGCGGGTTCGGAGGCGGGTTCGGAGGTAGCGGGCAGCGGGTCGCTGGTGGTGGGTTCGATGGTGGGTTCAGATGTGGCGGGTTCGGAGGTGGCGGGTTCGGTGGACTCCGTCGCTTCCGTAACGGCCGTTTCTGCCGTTTCCGCCGGG
>CALFEW010000278.1 GCA_937958365.1 uncultured Chloroflexota bacterium
GGGCGCGTATTTTCGCTTTACCGGCTTAGATTGGGACCACGGCACACATCTCCATCCCGATGAGCGTTTTCTGACGACAGTCACCGCCCAACTGCAAACCGTCGCCAACCCCCTCGACTATCTGCGCACATCCACCTCCACCCTGAACCCCTACAACACCGGCAACGGCTTTTACGTCTACGGCAACTTCCCCATGACCGTCACCCGCTACGCCGCCGAGTGGGCCGCCGACCTGTGCGACGCCTTTACCCCGGCCGGCAGTCCACCGCCGGCGCTCTGCGCCAACAACTATACCGGCTACGACGGCATCCACCTGCTGGGCCGCTTCTTGTCGGGAATGATGGACCTGGTTTCCATCTTTTTTCTCTTTTTGATTGGACGCCGCCTGTACGATTGGCGCGTAGGGCTGCTGGCCGCCTTGCTGCTGGCGCTGGCCGTGCTGCCCATCCAATCCGCCCACTTTTATACGATGGATAGCTGGGCCGCCGCCCTGACCACGCTGACGATTTATACGGCCGTACGCGCCGCCGCTCTGGGTGACAATAAACCGGGCTGGCAGTTACGCTGGTGGGCCTTCTTTGGCCTGGCGCTGGGGCTGACAGTCGCTTCGCGCATCAACATCGCCCCGCTGGCCGGGCTTGCGCCTCTGGCCGGCATCATCTGGATGCACCAACGCGGCCACCAGTGGCGCGAATGGCTCAACCTCAACGTTCTCATTCGCGTCACGCCCGCCGCCAGCGACGCCCAGCGCATCGTCCTGGGGCTGACGCTGGCCGCCGCCCTCTCGCTTTTAACCTTTCGGCTGGCCCAACCTTACGCCTTCAGTGACGCCGCCCTGGTCCGCCAGGATGCCCTGACAACCACCGGTCAGGAACCGGGCGCGCTGGAACTCATCGCCCGCTCCATCATCGGCTTCAATCCGCAGTGGCGCAGCAACATGGAAGAAATCCAGCGCCTGCAAGCGCCGGAAGCCTCCTTCCCGCCGGCGCTGCAATGGACCGACCGCACGCCGATTTTGTTCCCGCTGAGCAACATGGTGTTGTATGGCATGGGACTGGTGGCCGGCATTATGGCCTGGGTGGGCTTCTTTTGGGCGCTGTGGCGTATTGTGCGCAACCGGCCAGATTGGGCAGCCCACGCCATTCCGGTCGCCTGGAGCGGCGTCTATTTTCTGTTCATGGCCACCCGTTGGGTCAAATCCATCCGCTACTTTTTGCCGATTTACCCCATGCTGCTCTTGCTGGCCGCCTGGGCGCTGCTTGAATTGTGGCGGCTGGCGCGGCAAAGGGAAACGGGGCGGGTGTGGCGGCAAACGGCCGTCATCGCCCTGATCCTCCTGACTATTTTGCCCAGCTTCTTTTGGGCCAATACCTTCGTCAGCACCTACCGGGAGCCGTTCACCCGGCTGGCCGCCTCCGAGTGGATGTATGAAAACGTGCCGACCGGAGCCACCGTCTTGTACGAATTGGACGGCGAAACGCGCCAGTTGCAGCTTCCGCTGAAGGGCTACATGTTCTTCCAGGGGATGCCGCCGCTGACCCTGCCATTTGAACTGCCCGAAGGTGGGGTGGTTACGGCCGTGCGTCTGAACTACCTCAGCGATCTGGACGCTCCCGACCTGGATACCAACGACAGCGAAAGCCTGCGCGTCAGCCTGCAACCGCTGCAACCAACCAACCAACCGACCAACCAGCCAACCAGCCTCACCCTCGCCCTCGACCAGACGCGCCAATCCGCTCTGGCCGATGTACCTGATGAGACCATCCCGGCCAACACGCCTTATCAGGTGGTCATTGAACTGGGCGAAGGTGGCCCGGTGAATTTTGGCACCAGCCTCATCGTCAACGAGCATTGGGATGATTTGCTGCCGGCGAACATTGACGGCCGTTCCGCCTACGGCAGCTACTACACCGAAGTCACCGGCGGGCAGCGCCCCGTCACCGGCGTAGACACCTTTGAAAAGCGCGAAGAAGTGGTCGCCTGGCTGGACGAGGCCGATTACATCGCCATTAGCAGCCAGCGGGCCATCTGGTCGCTGCCCCGCCTGCCGCTTACTTACCCGCTGATGATGCGCTACTACGAAGCGCTTTTCAACGGCGAACTGGGCTATGAACTGGTGGCCCAATTCCACGCCGACTTCCACGTTGGGCCGCTGACGATCAGCGACACCACCGGGCAGGTGGGTTGGGGCGAACTACCCAACGTCGGCTGGCCGCCCCCCGGCGACCTGGCCGCCGAAGAAGCGTTCAGCGTCTACGACCATCCGCCGGTCTGGATTTTTAAGAAAACCGATGCCTACAGCCATGAAAACACCGTCCAGGTACTTGGCGGCGTAGACCTGGCGCACACCATCTTCCAGACGCCGGACCAGGCCACCCTTTCGCCTAACGGCCTGATGCTTTCCCAAACCGAACAGGCTGTTCAGGCGGCCAACGGCACGTTTAGCCAGATATTCAACCCAGACGGCATCCTCTCGCAAAATTCGTTTGTGGCGGCCGTGGTCTGGTGGCTGGCGGTGGTGGCGCTGGGCTGGCTGGCCTTTCCGGTGGCGTTTGTGGCTTTGCGCGGCCTGCCGGACAAGGGGTACGCGCTGGCGCGTATTCTGTCCATGCTGCTGCTGTCTTATTTCAACTGGCTGATGGCCAGCCTGGGCTGGCTGCCCAATACCCGCGGCACGCTGCTCATCGGTTTGCTGCTGCTGTTGGCGGTTAGCGGCCTGATTTTGTGGCGGCGCGGGGCCGAGATTGTGGCCTTCGTCAGGGCCAATCTGAAGTACATTGCCGTGGTGGAACTGCTGGGCGTGGGGCTGTTTGTGCTGGCGATTCTCATTCGCCTGGGCAACCCGGACGTGTGGGACATTATCTGGGGCGGTGAAAAACCGATGGATTTGAGTTATTTTACGGCCGTTCTCAAATCCACCACCTTCCCGCCTTACGACCCCTGGTACGCCGGTGGTTACATCAACTATTACTACTACGGCTTCGTCTTCGTCGGCGTGCTGGCGAAATTACTGGGCATCGTACCCACGATGGCCTACAACCTGATTTTGCCCATGTTGTTCAGTTTTACGGGCGGTGGGGCGTTTGCGGTGGCTTACAACCTGATAGCGAGTAGCGAGCGGCGAGTAGCGAGTGAACCGACTACTATTCGCCACCCGCTACTCGCTGCTCGCCCACTTGCTGCCGGCCTTATCGCTGCGGCGCTGGCCGTGCTGGTGGGCAATCTGGCGCAGGTGGGGGTGGTGTTGGACGCCTGGTATCGGGCGGGCAGTACGGCCATCAGCACCGGTTTTGGCGCGGTGGATACGCTGCTGCGCACGTTTGACGGAGCCATTAACCTGATCAGCGGTCAACCGGCGCCGATGTATCCCGGCGACTGGTTCTGGACGGCGACGCGGGCGATCAACGCGCTGCCCGGCGAAACGGCGCCCATCACCGAGTTCCCCTATTTCACCTTCCTCTACGCCGATTTGCACGCCCACATGATTAGCCTGCCGCTGCAACTGCTGGCGTTGGGTTGGGCGGTGGGGTTGGCCCTGAAGAAATTGCCAATTGTTAATGGTCAATTGTCAATTGTCAATGATGCGCTGCTCTGGTTCACCGGGGCGCTGGCGGTTGGGGTGCTGCGGGCGACGAATACGTGGGATTGGCCGACGTATCTGGTGATTGGCGGGCTGGCGGTGCTGTTTGCGGCGTATCAGGCGCACGGCCGTTTCTCGCTTTCAATGATCGGGCAGGCGGTGGTGCAAACGGCCGTGCTCGCCGGACTCTCGGCGCTGCTCTTCTGGCCCTTTGCCGCCAACTACGGTTCCGGCTACAACTCCATCTCCCTCTGGCCCGGCTCTTACACCTACCTGAGCAATTATCTGGCGATTTACGGCCTGTTCCTGTTTTTCATCGTCCCGTACCTGTTCCTGGAATTCCGCGCCTGGAGCAAACAATGGACCTACGCCCAGTTGCAAGGCTGGCGTTCCTGGGGCTTCGCCTTTGTGCTGGCGCTGGTGGTTTACGTGCTGCTCATCCTGGTGTTATTCTTTAAGAATTACTGGATCGCGCCGTTTGTGTTGACGCTGGTCGTGGTAAGTGGCCTGTTGGGGCTGCGGCCCCATCTGCCACCGGCGCGGCGCATTGTGCTGATTTTGATTTCGGCCGCCCTGGGGCTGACGCTGTTTGTGGAGATTTTTGTCCTGGACGGCGACATCGGCCGGATGAACACGGTGTTCAAGATTTACATGCAGGTGTGGCTGATTTTGAGCGTGGTGGGAGGGGTAACGGCCGTGTGGGTCTATCGCGCCATCCGCCAGAAAAAAGCGGTGCGGCAGGTGTGGCAAATCGCTCTGGGTGTGCTGCTCTTCGCCGCCCTGCTCTATCCGCTGCTGGCGACGCCGGCCAAGTGGAACATCCGCATGAGCAAAGAAGCGCCCAACAGCCTGGATGGCATGGCCTTCATGCGCTACGTCGAATACGGCGACACCAACAATGCCACCATTACCCTGGCCGACGATTACGACGCCATTCAGTGGATGCAGCGCAATATTCCCGGCTCGCCGGTGATTGTGGAGGGGCACAGCCACAACAACGGCAACTTCAGCCCCTACCGCTCCATCACCAACCGAATCGCCATGTACACCGGCCTGCCGTCCATCGTCGGCTGGGATTGGCACCAGCGGCAGCAGCGGGCCACGCTGCCCGGCACGTTGGTCAGCGACCGGATCATCGAGGTGAATCAGTTTTACAACACCCCAGATATATACGCCGCCCAGGCGTTTTTGCACAAATACAACGTGGAATACGTCTACGTAGGACAATTGGAAGAGGTTTATTATGCCCCGGCGGGCATCGCCAAATTCGCGCAAATGGTCCAGGCCGGGATGCTGACAGAAGTGTATCGCAACGACGGCGCGGTGATTTACCGGGTCGTTGGGTAAGAAGATTTGACAAATCTTAATGATTTGTCAAATCTGGTGACAGTCTCGACTATGCCACTTTCTGACATTTTTGCCGCTTTTCGCTGGTGGGCAGTGCTGATGGTTGTGGGCACGGCCGTTTTCCCGTTGGCCGCCCACTTCCTCAAAGCCCTGCCCGATCGCGGGTACGCCTTCAGCAAAATGCTGGGACTGCTGCTCGTGACCTTTTTGTTTTGGCTGCTGGGCAGTTTGGGCTTCCTGCAAAATGATTTGGGCGGCATTCTGTTGGCGCTGGCGGCGGTGATTGGATTGTCGGTTTGGGCAATGGTTCAGGAGCGCAAGGCGGAGGGAACGGCCGTTCTCCCCTGGCTGCGCGAGAATTGGCGGCAGGTACTCATCACTGAATTGGTGTTTGCCGGGATGTTCGCCCTGTGGGTGTGGGTGCGCGCCCAAAATCCGGCCATCACAGCCACCGAAAAGCCGATGGAGTTTGCTTTCCTCAATGCGGCGGGCCGCAGCCCGACCATGCCGCCGCTGGACCCCTGGCTCTCCGGCTACGCCATCAGCTACTACTACTTCGGTTACGTGATGACTTCGGTGCTGGCGCGGCTGGCTTTTGTGGCCGAACCTGTCGCTTTTAATCTGGCGATTGCCTGGCTGGTGGCCGGAACGGCCGTTGGCGCGTTTGGCCTGGTATACAATTTGATTGCCCTGCGCGGCGCGCGCGTCAGCGCCCGCCTGCTGGGCATCGTGGCCGCCATCGCTCTACCCATCGCCGGCAACCAGCAAATCACCCTGGAAGTGCTGTATGCCAACCAGGTTGGCTCAACTGAGTTCTGGCAGTGGCTCGACGTGCGCGACATCAATACCGCCTACCTGCCCGACCAGACGCCGCGCTACGAGAGCAGCGGCTGGTGGTGGTGGCGCTCGTCGCGGCCCATCCACGAATACCATCTCTCCGGCCGCGCCGAAGAAGGGCTGGAACCGATTGCCGAATTCCCCGGCTTCAGCTTTGTCCTGGGCGACATGCACCCGCACGTCCTGGCCCTGCCTTTTGCCTTCCTCAGCCTGGCGGTGGCGCTGGCGTGGTGGCAAAGAGAACAATTAACAGATAACAGTGAACAGTTAACAGTGGACGGGAAGCCATCTTCTTTAACTTCACAATTCACAATTCACAATTCACAATTCACAATTCTCTGGCCTTTCTTTTTATTTACCGCCCTTATCCTCGGCGGGCTGTCTTTCCTAAACACCTGGGACGTGTTCATCCATCTGTTTGTGGTGGCCGGGGCCTATGCCCTGGGGCGCTGGCGGGCGGAGGGCTGGTGTTGGCGGGTGTTGGGACAGGGCGCGGTGATGGGCGGGCTGCTGCTGGCAACGGCCGTTCTCCTCTACTTGCCCTTCTACCTCGGCTTTAAGTCGCAGGCGGGCGCGCCATTTTTGCTGCCTATGTTGATGCGGGCGACCCGTTTGCCGCAATTTTTGATCATTTTTGCCATGCCGCTGTGGGCCATCACCATCTGGCTTCTGGCGATGGCCGCGCGGCAGCGCTTCCGGCATTGGCAAAAAGGGGTGGGCACGGCCGTTGCCCTGCTCATCACCCTCTTCCTGCTGACTTTCTTCTTTAGCTGGATTGTCGCCAGCAGCGCCGACGGCGCGTGGCGCGTCAGTTCGCTGGCCGAAGAATTGGGGATCGCGCTCGCCCCTCGTCCTGAGGGTGGCGTGGCGTTGGGCTGGGGGATAACGGCCGTTTTCGCCATCCTGCCCACCTATTTCGCCAACCGCCTGACCTACGCCGCCCTGACACTCTATCTGGCCGGTCTCATCGCCCTCGTCGTCATGCTCTGGCACGAAGCGTTTGACCAGAAGGCAAGAGGGCAGGAAGACATGGCGGTTTTTCCAGTCTCCCAATCTCCCAATCTCCCCGTCTCTCCCGCGCCATTTGTCCTGCTGCTCATCCTCACCGGGGCGCTGCTGACGTTGGGACCGGAATTTGTCTACCTGCGCGACAATTTTGGGCAGCGGCTGAACACGATTTTTAAGTTTTATTACCAGGCGTGGGTGATGTTTGGCATAGCCGCCTTGTTTGGGCTGGATTATTTGCTGTACCATTGGCGGCAGGGCGTTCAACGGGCCATTCCGTTGATTGCCGTGGGCGGGTATGCCCTGATGTTGGCCTTTGCCGTCCTCTTTCCCTATTATGGCGTGCGGTCACGGGCGCTGGAATATCGCGGCCCGGCCGATTATCCCGACCGGCTGCCGGCGACGCTGAACGGACTGGCTTACGTGGAACGCTTCAACCCCGACGAGTATGCCGCTACGTTGTGGCTGCGCCAGAACGTGGCTGGCGCGTCGGTGATTTTGGAGGCAGTGGGTGGGCAATATTCGGGTTACGGCCGTATCGCCGCCAACACCGGCCTACCCACCCTGCTGGGCTGGGGCGGCCACGAATACCAGTGGCGCGGCCCCGACACCCCGGAACCGGCGCTGCGCGAACCGGCCGTCGAAAGCATTTACACCCTGGCCGATTGGGCCATGACGGCCGCTTTGCTGGACCAGTACAACGTAGCTTACATTTACGTGGGCAATCTGGAACGCGAAACCTACGGCGCCCAGGTCAACGAGAAATTTGCCGACCGGTTGGAAGTGGCCTTCCAGAATAATTCGGTTACGATTTATAGATGGGGCAGTTAACAGGCCAAAGGGATGAATGACAATGGCTAGGATAACGATCACGAAAGAGAACTTGTTGAGCAGAGATGAGTTCCAGGCGTTGCTAGAACAAACCGAATTGCGCAGCACCAGCCTGGATAACGTCTTACGCCTCATGCGTGAGTTGGTAACATTTGAAGAAAAATTCGGGCTGGCCAGCGACGTTTTTTATGCCCGGTTTATGCGCGGCGAGATGGGTGATGACATGCCTTATGTAAAATGGGCTGGGCGTTATGAAATGTATCTGGAAGCCAAACAAGCTATTGACACTCAATTAGTCTCGGTCCAATGATCAAAACATACCTTCTACGGCTTTACGACACGATTATTTCGCGTGGGTATATTGAAATAGAAGGATTGATTATTAGTCATGAGTGAATTGTTTGTTGACATCTCCAACCAAAAAACAGATCTGAACCGGCTTACCATCGCCAATGCGTTGTTTGTGCTGGTGGGGCTGGCGGCGGCGGTGCTGCGTCTGGCAAATTTGGGTCATCTGCCGCTGTCGCCGACCGAGGCGGAAGCGGCGCTGGCCGTGTGGCGTTTCTGGCAGCCGGGAGCGGTGGTTTTGGCTTCGGGCAGCCCGGCTTATTTCACGCTAACGGCCGTTCTCACCCAAATCTTTGGCTTTAGCGACGGCGTGATGCGGCTGGTCCCGGCGTTGTTTGGCGTGGCGTTGGCGCT
>CALFEW010000279.1 GCA_937958365.1 uncultured Chloroflexota bacterium
GGCCGTCTCCAAGTTTTGCGAATTGTACGATCGATCTTTTAAGTCGCTCCCCTGGTATCAGCCGTATACGACCCATGAAGTTGCTGCCGAATTGACGGCGGCCCGTGACTTGTTATTTTTGCGACGTGGCGCAGAGTTTATCGGTTTTGCCTGGCTGCGCTGGCCGGAGAAAACCGTCGGGCAGATTGAGCCGATTGGCATTGTGGCCGGGGAACAGAGAAAGGGATACGGCCGTTATCTTCTCGCCGCGGCCCTGCATCAATTTGCCCAGCGTGGCGCAAAGCGCGCCCAAATTGGCGCCTGGGCAACCAACCAGACAGCCATACGCCTTTACGAAAGCATGGGCTTCCGTCATCAAGAAACGGTGACATACCTGGCTTATGATCTTCCGGTCTCAATCGTAAATCGTAAATGAGAAACGGCCGTTCTACGCTTTACCGATTCACCCATCCCCATTACAATCGGCAATTATTGACCTGATTACCCATCCCCCCAACACATAACCCAGGTCTCCCCAAGATCGAATTCGCAGTTTAAAAATGGAGCGAGAACCATCATGTTCAAAGATATCGCCGATGTTCGTGAACGATTGGGCAAGCAACAATATATCGCCTCAGAAGAAATTGGGACCGTTACATTTCTGGCGCAGTCCCTGTGCAAACCGATACTGGCCGAAGGACCCGCCGGGGTAGGCAAAACGGAACTGGCTAAAGCGTGGGCCAAAGCGATTGAACGGCCGCTCATCCGCCTGCAATGTTACGAAGGACTTGACGAGAGCAAAGCCCTCTACGAATGGGAATACGCCAAGCAGATGCTCTACACCCAACTGCTGCGCGAAACCCTGCACAAAGTCCTCGGCGACGTACAAAGCCTCTCCGAAGCCGCCGACCGGTTGGCCCAGGAAGAAGATGTGTTCTTCTCCGAAAATTTCCTCCTCCCCCGCCCCTTGCTCAGCGCCCTCATGTCCGATGAGCCGGTCGTCTTGCTCATAGACGAAATTGACCGCGCCGACGTCGAGTTTGAAGCCTTCCTGCTGGAAGTCCTGAGCGATTTTCAGGTGAGCGTGCCCGAACTAGGAACCATCTCTGCCAAACACCAGCCGATGGTGCTGCTGACCAGCAACAACACCCGCGAACTCAGTGAGGCGCTCAAACGCCGCTGTCTGTATCTTTATGTAGATTACCCGGCGCAAGACGCCGAATTAGACATCGTGCGCCTGAAAGTGCCCGACCTGCGCCCCGAATTGGCGCAGCAAGCGGTAGCCGTCGTCCACCAACTGCGCAACATGGACCTGCGCAAAGTGCCGTCTATCAGCGAAACGTTGGATTGGGCGCGCGCCCTCGTCACGCTGAACGCCAGCGCCATTGACGAAAAAACGCTCAGCAATACCCTCACTGTCTTGCTCAAATATGAAACCGACGTCGCCAAAGCCAAACGGATGATGGGCAACAGCGGCAGCCAACGCGGCCGTTGGGAAAAGTAAGGCGTGAGCCTTTGGCCGTAAACCGTATTCCGTAATCGGAATACGGACCACGGAATACGGACCACGGAATACGGACCACGGAATACGGATAACACCAATGGACGACCGAGTCATTGAATTTGTGCGGGGAATGCGGGCGGCGGGCGTGCGCGTTTCGCTGGCCGAGTCTATGGACGCCATGCGCGCCATCGAAGCGCTGGGTATCACCGATAAAACCATTTTCAAAGCGTCACTGCGCGCCACGCTCATCAAAGAATCGCAAGATTTTGCGGTGTTCGACCAGTTGTTTCCGCTCTACTTTGGCAGCGGCGGGCCGATGCTGCAAAACGCGCTGGAAGAATTAAGCGAGAGCGACCAGGAAATGCTCCAGGCGGCCTTGCAAGCTCTGAGCGGCCGGATGCAAAACCTGCTGGATTGGCTGATGAGCGGCGAAGGCCCGACCAAAGAAGAATTGGAGGCGTTAGCCAATCAGGCTGGGGCGCAGTGGGCCGATAATCCCGGCGAGGCGCGCTGGGTGACGCGGCGTATGTTGCAGCAAATGGGTTTTGGTCATCTGGAGCAGCAGCTTCGGGAACTTTACCAGAAGCTGCAAGAGATGGGCATGAGCCAGGAAGCCATCGAAAAGCTGATGGGTGTGGTGGAAGCGAACCGCGAAGCGCTGGCGGAGCAGGTCGCGCAGCAGATCGGGATGCAAATCGCCCAGCAGCGGGCCAACCGGCCGGAAGAATTGCACGGCTCTGACTTGATGCACAAACCTTTTTCGGCGTTGTCGGAGGAAGAAACGGCCGTCCTCCGCAAAGAAGTCGCTCGCCTGGTTACGCAGTTACGCACGCGCGCCGCTATGCGCCGCAAACGGGGCACGCGGGGCAAATTCGATTCTAAATCTACGATTCGCGCCAATCAACGGTATGGCGGCGTGCCGCTGGAACTGCGCTTCAAAAAGAACAAGCTCAAACCCAGCCTGGTGCTGATGTGCGACATGTCCCGTTCGATGTTCCACGTCACCGAGTTTATGCTCACCTTTATTTACCAGTTGCAGGATCAGGTATCTAAGACGCGCAGCTTTGCCTACTACTCGGACATGCAGGAGGTAAGCCATTTGCTGAACGCCCATCGGGCTGAGGCGGCGACGCAAGAAGTGTTTGACGCTTTTTACAAAGGGTCGCCGGGGCATTATGCCACCGATTTTGGCGGCAGCCTGGACACGTTTTATCACCACTGGCTGAGCGCGGTGAACGGCCGTACCACCGTCGTGGTCTTGGGTGACGGCCGTAACAACTACAATTCACCGCGCATAGACCTGATCAAAGACCTGCAAAAACGCGCCCGTCGGGTCATCTGGTTTTGCCCAGAGCAAAAGCAGCAGTGGGGCACGGGCGACAGCGACATGCTGGAATATGCGACGGCCGTGGATTCAATTTACGTGGTAAGAAACCTGGCGCAACTGGCAACGGCCGTAGACAACCTCCTGGCCGGTGATTAAACAATTCAATCCGAAGGCAATGAATGGGACGTGGATAAACGCGGATAAAGTAGATTCTCGTAGATAAAAGCAGTCAAAAAAATCCGCCGCATCCGCGAAAATCCGCGTCCCATTCTACAAAAGTGCCGCTTATTTGCGTTCATCCGTACCCCAAAATTTTCCCTCTTGCCTTTTTCCTTCTTCTTTCAACTCTAGCTTCTTCAGACGGTAAAGCATTTCCTGCGTAAGCTGGCGGTGCTTGCTGGCAATATCCGCCTGAATGCCAAACAGCAGCGTAATCACGCCTACCAGCAGCAGCCCTGTGCCAATTGTCAGGGATTGGATGTAGCGGCCGATGCCGCTTTCCCCGGCCAGCACAAAAAAGAGAAAGCGCAGCCAGGTAAAGAGTCCGGCCAGCAAAAAAGGCAGGGCGATGTAACTAAACGTGCGCAGCGGCTCGTAAAAGGCGTACAGGCGCATAATGGTGCCGGCCTGGGCCTTGATGAAGTGCCACATGTTTTTTTGCAGACGCGACGGCCGTTCCGTCATGTTCGTCTCAATCGGCACACTCTTAACCGCCAGCCCCAGCTTGCCCGCCTGGATGATGGTCTCCAGCGTGTAGCTGAAGCGCGTTAGAATATTCAACCGCAGCGCCGCCTCCCGCGAATAAGCGCGAAAACCGCTGGCGGCATCGGGCACGGCCGTACCACTGACAGTGCGCACCATCCAGCTTCCCAACTTCTGCAAAAAGCGCTTCACCGGCGAAAAATGGGCGATTTGCCCCACCTGCCGGTCGGCAATCACGATGTCGGCCTGCCCGGCCAGTACCGGCGCAACCAATTCGGGGATGTAGTGGCCGGGGTATTGGTTGTCGGCGTCGGTGTTCACGATAATGTCTGCGCCCAGGCTCAGGCAGGCGTCCAGCCCGGTCTGGAAGGCACGGGCCAGTCCCAGATTTTGCCGGTGGCGCACGACGTGATGGACGCCGAGAGATTGGGCAAGCACGGCCGTTTCGTCTTCGCTGCCATCGTCAATCACCAGCAGTTCCAGGCAATCTATGCCCGGAATGCTTTGCGGCAGACCGGCAAGCGTCTCCGGCAGCGTCTCGGCTTCGTTGTAACAGGGAATTTGGATAATGCACTTCACGCGACTGATTGTAGCACCGGCAGACAGGCGGGCAAAGGTATGAAACTGGTGCGTCGGACGTTACCCGGTTAACGGCCGTAACCACGCAATCTGCACCACCTCATGCAAAATCAGCTCTTTGTCCGGTTCAATGGTTGCCATCAATTCTTCTGCCCGCTGAATGACCCGCTCCTCAATGATGGCGTCGTGCCAGCTTTCGGCCAGGTGGGCTTGCAGATCGGCAATGGTGTCAGCGTAGGTGATAAAGGCGTAGGTTCCCCGCTTTTGCCAGGCGTATAAGCCGCGGGCGACGGCTTCGGCCAACGCCTCGTCGGCCTGCAAATATTCCAGGTAATCGTCGGTTTCGCGCACCCAACCAACCGGGTGACGGTCTGCGCCCAGGCGCACGTAAATGGGTGGCGGTTCAGGCGGGGGGTGGATGTCTATCAAACGGCCGTCAGCCTTCAGCAGTGTGCGAATGTGCGTCAGAGCATGGACCATGCTCTCCGGTTCCATACATCACAGTGACCAGGAAAGCAGGGCCAGGTCGTATTTTTCCGGCGGGTGGAAATCTTCAATGCCGACGGCCCAAAACGCCACCCGGCCGTGCAGCCTTTCCGGCAGACGTTTCTGCGCTCTGGCAATCTTCTTTGCTGCCGGGTCAATGGCGTGCACGAGGGCGGCCTGGGCGGCGTAACGGAAAGTCAGACGGCCGTCGCCGCAGCCAATTTCCAGCACCTTTTTGCCGGCCAGATCGCCGGTGAAGGCCAGCAAAGCTTTGATTTCGCTATCTTCGGGGTCTTGTCGAATGGACATGGCGGTAAACCTTCTCCAGTATCCGTATCCCGGTTTCTGACGGCGTTTACCGGAGCAGCCCTCTGCGGATGACGGGGAACGAGAACTAGACGGCCGTGGCAACGGCCGTAAACAACAAAATCAGCGCCGCGCACGCCAGATTCAGCCGCAAAAACCGGCCTTCTTTTTGGCTTAGTTTTTCACGTTCGGCGGCGGCAAGCTGCGGCCGGCTGTCGGCCATCAGCGCCAGGCGCGACATGGCCGGATAAAGCGAAAATTGCACGTAGGCTGTCAGCAACGCCATGCCCACAAACGCCACGTGTTTCAACAATATTGCCCAGGCCCACAGGCTGTCTACGGCCAAAAAACCGCTGTAGTTCGCATCATTGGTCATTTGCACAAAGCCGGTGATCAGCAGCAGCACCAGGCTGCCATTGGCCCAGGGCATAAAGCGCTTTTGCAACAAAAACCATTGATTATCCGCCAGCGTGCCCTGGCGTAAGGCCGGCCAGCCCACCAACGCCATCAAAGCCAATCCCCCCAACCACACCACCGTCGCCAACAAATGAATCCAATAGGAAATGGCTAATATCCAGAGCATAATCACCTTGAAAATAATCCGTAATCCGTGTTCCGTATATGAAATACAGCTAATGTCACCTGCACAGAATGTTAGGCGGGCTGCCCGCCTGACGCTGGCCTTCTTGCCAGAGTAAAACTTGTTAAAACCTACGCCGAAGCTGACTTAGCCCGGTAGGGCGGTTGATGTTACCTGGAAGGCTGATTTTTGGTCTTAACAAAGAGCAAGAGGGTGAATATCCACCTTCACTGAGAGCGTAATCTGGATAATTCGTTCAATTAGCTTGAATATCGAAGAGCAAATAATTCATTCACCAACTGGCTTCGTTTTGGACCCGCTGGCTCAGAGTTCAAGAGCTTCAATATTTCAATACTCCGATCTCGCGCTTCCCGAAAACTATCGCTTTGGTATAACTCTCTAGCCCATTGTAATGCCTGCTCATCCCATATTTGCAACAATTCAGAAGGTCCATGCTCAATATAATCTTTTGCTTCCCAGTTTGACCTATGCAATATATCCAGATTAGGCTGTTCAATGTTCAGTAGAAACGGCAAAAGATACAAATTGGATAACATTACCTGACATAACTTTTTTGTAGCTTTTACCTCATCATTTGACTGGTATAACGATAAAGCCCAACACAGTAGATGAAAAGGCTCTCCTCCATCATCGGAAAATTCTTTCTCGAACCACTCAAAAGACTTGATTGCTCCAGGAATATCACCTATCAGCAAATACATTGGTCCGATCAAATAACGTTTTCCAGAATCGTCGCTAATGTAGCGAAACTTCTTGAATTCCTTTTGCAAATCGTCCTCGTATCGCTTAATCCGTTCTTTTATCTTGCGAGGTTCACTGGGAAATCGAGACATAGCACTCCATAAAAGCTAACACACTCGTACCGCCTAACAGCTTACTTCGGCATCGCGCTCAGCGCCGCATACGCCAGGCGCGGCGTGCCATCCGGTAACACAATAGCCCACCACCATTGCTCATTTTCTTCCGGCGTCCAGTTGGCGTCGGCCATGTAGATGGTGGTCATGAGGCCAATCCAGGGCTGCCAGTTTTCTTGCGCGTATTGATAAGCGCGCACCAGATAATCGGCCTGTTCCGCTTCGGAGACGCCGTGCCAGGTGTAGCTGGGGTGCATCTCCTGGTTCAATATCCAGCCCATCTCCATGATGGCGACTTGCTTGGCCCCATCGCCATTGGCGACCATGATAGCCCGCATGTCTTCCACATGCCGGAAAGCAAACCAGCGCCCTTGCCCGTATTCATAACTGGCGGCCACAGCATCGGCCGAGGTTTCCGGCGGCGCTTTGTAGCCGGGGGCGTGGACGCCCAATGCGTCGAAGTAACCGCCGGCCCCGGCGTCGTACATGCCTTGTAAGAAGTCGGTGTCTGGCATGGCGTCCGGCGGCTGCGTACCGGTAGGCGCCAGCCCGGCGGAAATGACGATGGCATCCGGGTCGGCGGCTTTGATGGCTTCGTAGCAGACCTTAAGCAGTTCCGTGTAGGCGGCCGGATCAGGCGCTTCGTTGCCCCATTCGCGGCTCAGGTTTGGCTCGTTCCACACCTGATAAGCGGCAATGCGCCCTTTGTAGCGCGTCGCCAACACGCCGCAAAAGTCGGCGAAATCCTGGTAATCCACCGGTGGCTGGTTTGGGGTGATTTTTTCGTCGGGCAGCGAGCGTACTGACCACAACGGCTGGTGGTCTATACGCACCACAAGCTGCAAACCGGCGTTTTCGACCGATTCAACAATCACGTCGGGGCGGAACCAGTCGTATTGGCCTTTGCCGTACCCTTCAACGTCGCGCCAGGAAAAGGTTTGTTTGATCCAGCCGAAGCCCATCTCCTGGGCCAATTTCAGGTCGCGGTCCAGGGCGTCTAGCTGCCACCATTGGGAGATGTGGATGCCGTAAGCGGGGGAGTCGAACAGCGGCACTACCGGTTGATCGCCGGTGAGGTCTGTGGGCAGCGGTGTGGGGGAGGGTGATGGGGTTGGCACAGCCGTGGACACACCTGTGCTGGGGGCAACGGCCGTGCCACAACCCACCAACCATAAGACCATTAACAACAAAAACTTGTGCATGAGGGGTGTTTTGTGTTTCGTATTCCGTGTTCCGTATTCCGTGGTCCGTGTTGAGCTGTTGCTGAACGTCGGCCACGGAATACGGCTTACGGAATACGGTTTACGGGTTCTTTTCCATGCTCGATACGGCCGAATAAGCCGGTCGCGGCACACCATTGGCGTCCACGATGCTGTAAGGAACCGGATCATCTGCGGGGCCGCTGCCTTTGTTACCAAAGTCAAAGTTGAACAAGAAGGCCAGCCAGACGGCGTTGGAATCGTTCATTTGCTGGAAGGCCTGAGTGATGTAATCGGCCTGTTCTTGCAGGGTGTTGTCCTGGGCAAACTCAAAGCCGGTCGGGTACACGTCGTACCCTTCGCTGGTGGCCCAGCCAAATTCGGTGACGCACAGCTTTTTGTTGGGGTCTACGGCCTGTACTTTTTGGGCGTAGGTGTCTAGAGTGGTTTTCAGGCTCCAGGAGTGGTGGGGATTGTCGAAGGGGCCGCGGAAAACGGCCGTTTGCGCTTCCGGCAACGCTCCTGTCTGGTCATAGGCCACGTCTGGCGGAATGTTGTAGCCGTTGTGATGTGCGCCCACGCAATCCGCATAATTCAGCATCCCGGCGGCCAGCGCCCGGTCCAGATATTCAAAATCGTCCGCCCAGCGCACCCAATCGCCCGGTCCCGTTGGCGACAAAGCGCCACTGATGACGATGATGTTCGGGTCTTGCGCTTTGATGGTTTCATAAAAAAAAAAAAAAAACTGCACGTAATCTTC
>CALFEW010000280.1 GCA_937958365.1 uncultured Chloroflexota bacterium
CCAATGGACAGAAGCTGCCGGCCCATGTTTGTCTGCGTGAACAGATAAATGGCGATGCCACTGACCACCACCAGCACCAGCACGGCATACGGAAAGCGCTCAATCAGCGGGAATGGCTCAATCCAGCCGCGCCCAAACATGCGGAAATTGTCGGTGAGGTAGCCGCGCGGCGCGCCGCCCGTCCAGTAAAGGCCCGCGCCGCGTAAGGCGAGCAGCATCCCCAACGTGGCAATCAGCGACGGCACATTCAGATAAGAGACGAGGATGCCATTGATCAGGCCCACGACGATGCCGATGCCAAACAGCACCAGAATCACCCACCAGGTATTGGCCGGATCGTTGTTGATGAGCAGCGACGCGCCGATCACCGTCAGCGACATGATCGAGCCGACGGACAGGTCAAACCCGCCGGTGACGATGACAAATAGCTGCCCGGCCGTCAGCACCAGCAGCGGCGCAGCGCGGCGCAGCAGGTTCAGGAAACCGGCCGGTTCCAGAAAGGAGGGGTTTTGCGTGCCTATGCCGATCAGCAGCACAATAAGGACGATGTAGATGGGCGCGATGCTGCGCAAACCGGTCATGAGCCGCTGGCCCACCGATTGTTCACGGGCTGTTGAAGAGATGGAAGCCATTTCTATCTGTCCTATGCCGCTTTTTCTCTGGAGCGGATGGTGTAGCTGACGACGGCCAGAATGATGATGGCGCCGCGCAGCACTTGCTTCAAGAAGGTATCCACGCCAAGCTGGTTGAAAGTAGTGTCCAAAATGCCGAAGATAAGCACGCCGGCCAGCGTGCCCCAGACGCCGCCCTTACCGCCAGACAGCGCCGTGCCGCCGACGACGGCCGCGGCGATAGATTCCAGGTCGTACAGGCCATCGGTTCCGACCCAGGGCGCGCCGGAGCGCAGGCGGCTGACGACGAAGAGACCGGTGAGAACGGCCGTTAAACTACAAATCACGTGCGCCATAATGATCACCCGGTCGGTGCGCAGCCCAGACAGCCGCGAGGCGATCTCGCTGCCGCCCACGGCGTATAAATGCGCGCCAAACCGCGTGCGGCTCAACACAAAGGCCGACACGGCCGTTACCGCCAGCAACACGAGGATGGAGATGGGCATCGGCCCAATCGCGCCATAGCCCAATGTCTGGAAACTGCGCGGCACTGCGCCGACAAAGGTCTCGAAGCTGGCGTTGAGGATGCCTTTCAGCACCAGCCCTACGCCCAAGGTGGCGATGAACGGATTCACTTTCAGCTTGCTGACGATGAGGCCATTGATCAGCCCCACCACGGCGCCGATGGCGAAAACGGCCGCCACGGCCATCGGCACCCGCGCCGGGTCGCCTTGCATGAGGAAGGACGCCATCACGGCCGTTACGCTGATCAAATAGGCCACCGACAGGTCAATCGAAGCGGCCAGCATGACAAATGTTTGCCCCATCGCCACAATGCCCAGAGCCACCGAGCGCACGACCATGTTGGTGAGAATCGTGCTAGACGTGATCTGTCCGCGCCCAAAGATGGCATCCAGCACAACGGCCGTTACAAACACGACGATGAGGATGCCATACACGGGCGGTATTTTCGATTCTCGGACTCGTGACCGAACGTTGGTCCAGGTTATCGCAGACATACAGGTTTCCTTTGAAGGCTCAAGTAAGAAGAGATTGGAGATTGGAGATTGGCGACTCAACAAATCTCCAATCTCTAATCTCTAATCTCTAATCTCATTGTTTCTCTTGATGGCCGGTCGCCAGGAACATAATCTCTTGTTCGCTGGCCCCGGGTGGTAATTCGCCGCTGATACGGCCGTCCCACATCACCACAATGCGGTCGCTCATGCCGATAATCTCCGGCAGTTCCGACGAAATCATCAACACCGCCGCGCCCGCCTGCGCCAATTCACGGATCATCTCGTGGATGCTCGCCTTGGCGTCTACGTCAATGCCGCGCGTCGGCTCGTCAAAAATAAAGATGTCGCACGTCGAGGCCAGCCACTTGGCTAACACCACCTTCTGCTGGTTGCCACCGCTCAGATATTGCACTTCCTGGGTCAGACTGGGCGTGCGCACGTCCACTTGCTTCACCAATTCCGGCACAAGCTGCGGCCGATCGGCCGTGCCGTGGCGCTTGATGCGGCGCAACATGGATTGCAAGGCGCGCAGCGAAACCAGGATGTTGTCGTTCAGCGGTTGGTTGGGGAAAATGCCCTCCGCCTTGCGATCTTCAGTCACAAAACCCATCCGGGCGTTGATAGCCGCATTGGGCGACTTGACGCGCATTTCCTGGCCCTTAACGATCAGCGACCCGTTGGTAAATGGCGCCACGCCGAACAACGCCTGCGCCATTTCCGTGCGCCCCGACCCTTGCAGCCCGGCCACGCCCACAATTTCCCCGGCGCGTAGTTCCAGGTTGATGTCGTGCAGCCGGGCATTGCTGCCGTTGACGATCTGAACCATTACCTGGCCGATTTCTTCCGCTTTTGCCAGGCCGGGGAAATATTGATCCAGTTCGCGCCCAACCATCATGGTAATCACCTTCGATGGCGTCACCTCCTGGATGGGCGCCGTGGCAACATACTGCCCATCTTTCAGGATGGTGATGGTGCGGGCCAGGTCGAATACTTCGGTAAAACGATGGGAGATGAAGATGACGGCCATGCCCTGCGCGATGAGCTTGTGGATGAGGCTGGTTAGGATTTCTACCTCGTGGGTAGCGAGTGCGGCCGTTGGCTCGTCCATAATCAGCACTTTGGAATCGAACGAGAGCGCTTTGGCGATTTCCACCAACTGCTGCTCGGCGATGGAGAGCGATTTTACTTCCACGTCGGGCGAGATCATGCCCTCTGCGCCTACCTGTTTCAGCACTTCCAGCGTCTTACGGCGCAACTGCCGCTGATCAATCATGCCGTAGCGCGTTGGTTCGCGTCCCAGGAAAATATTTTGGGCGACGGTGCGTTCCGGCAGCAGGTTGAACTCCTGGTAGATGATGCTGATGCCCGCTTCTTGCGCCTCGCGGGGATGGTGGAACACGCGCGGCTGCCCCTGGAAGATGATTTCGCCTTCATCGGGAATATAAGCGCCCACCAAGATTTTCATGAGGGTGGATTTGCCCGCCCCGTTTTCACCGACGATGGCGTGGACCTCGCCCGGCACAAAGCTGACGGAGACGTCGTTGAGGGCTACCACGCCGGGAAACCTTTTGGTGATGTTGCGGACTTCTAAGATAGGTTCGGCCACAGTATCTCCATTGCGGATTGCGGATTGCGGATTGCGGAATGAATGTCGTGCATATTCAGCGCCAATCCGCGTTTATCTGCGTCCCATGATCCCTTGCAGAAAGGCCAGGCCATCGGCGGCGATGCTGTCCTGGCTGGGGGCGATTTCGCGCCAGATGCAGACGGCGCGGGCGATGGACTGCACTTGCGGCGTGAAGGATTCGATGACCACTGCGCCCTGGTAATCCACGTCGCTCAGGGCTTGGGCCACGCCTTGCCAGTTCACCTGACCGGTTCCCGGCACGCCGCGGTCGTTTTCGCAGGCGTGGACGTGGAAGATGTGGGCGGCGGCGCGACGAATGGCGGCGGCGGAATCTTTTTCTTCCAGGTGCATGTGGAAGGTGTCCAGGTGGAGGCCAACGGCCGTACACCCGACCGCTTCAATCAACGCCAACCCCTGGTCTACGATGTTGATCACGTCGTTTTCAAAGCGGTTGAGCGGCTCCATCGCCAATCGGACGCCGCGCTGTTCGGCATATGCGCCCCATTTTTGCAACCCGGCGACGGCGCGATCCCATTCTTGCTGGCGGGATACGGCCGTTGCCAACCGCTCCTTGCCCACCGCCGAATACATCGGCCCGGCCACCACCGGCGACTCCAGTTCAGCCGCCGCGTCAATCAGCCAGCCCAAATAGGCTGCCGCGTTTTGCCGGATGGTTTCATCGGCGCTGCTGAGATTGCGCTCTGGGCCAAACGCGCCGCAGACGATGATACCCACGCCCGCTGCCTGCGCCGCCCGGCGCAACGCCGCCACGTCAACCAGCGCCGGCTCTTCGACGGCCACTTCGAGCAGGTCGAAGCCCATCTGCCGCACCTTATCCAGCAAATACAGGTGCTTCTCAGTGGAAAAAGGAGATTCCCAAATAAAGGTGTTCGCGCCGAATTTCAATCTCGCCTCTGTGTTTTTCAAAGATTTCACAGATTTCACAGATTTTTCTCCATCTGCGAAATCTGTGGATAACTCTCTTACATCTCGCTAATCGCCACCCGCTGCCCGGATTGGGCCGATAGGCTGCCCGCTTGCAGCACTTCCACTTCTTTCACGCCATCGTAGAAGTTAGGGGCGATGCTGCCGCCGGTCTCGATGGCCTTCATGAAATCCACCACCGCGTGATGGAACTCATGCTCATAGCCGATGATGTGGCCGGGCGGCCACCAGGCGGCGACGTAGTCGTGCTGCCCGCCTTCGGTGGCGATGATGGTGCGGAAGCCCTGGGCATAAGCCGGGTCGTCGCGCAGGAAGAGCTGCAATTCGTTCATGCGCTCCAGGTTGAAGATGATGCTGCCCTGGCTGCCGTAAATCTCGAAGTAGTTGTAATTTTTGCGGCCAGGGGCAAAACGCGAGGCTTCAAAGGAGCCAAGCGCGCCGTTCTCGAATTCGGCGATCATGAAGGAAGCGTCGTCTACGGTGACTGCGCCCATTTCGGTGGTTTCGCCCGATCCGGCTGTGAATGTTGCTGCGCCGGCGCCGGGTAACGGCCGTTCCTTCACAAACGTCGTCATCATCGCCGACACAGCCTTAATGTCGCCCACCAGGAAACGCGCCAGGTCTATGCTGTGCGAATTTAAGTCACCGTGCGGGCCGGTTCCGGCCGTCTCTTTACGCAAGTGCCAGGTCAGCGGGAAATTGGGGTCCACGATCCAGTCTTGCAAATACGCGCCGCGCCAGTGGAAAATGCGCCCGATGGTGCCATCGTCAATCAACCGTTTCGCCAGCATCACCGCCGGACAGCGGCGATAATTGTGGTTCACGTAATGGACGATGCCGGCGGCTTCGGCCGCTTCATACATCTCCCGCGCCTCGTCCAGCGTGATGGCAAACGGCTTTTCGCAGAAGATGTGTTTACCCGCTTTGGCGGCCGCCACAGCCACGTCGCGGTGCATGTACGTGGGCACAGAAATGTCCACAATGTCTATGTCGTCCCGTTCTACGACTTTGCGCCAGTCGGTTTCGATCTCTTGCCAACCCCAACGGTCGGCAAATTCGCGCAGCTCTTTCTCGTTCTGACCGCACGCCACTTTCAAAACCGGCTTGATGCCCATGTCAAAGAAGCGCGGCGCATTAAGCCAGGCGTTGCTGTGCGCCTTGCCCATAAATTTTGTGCCAATGATGGCGACGTTCATCGTCTTCATCTACTTTCTCCTCTTCACCCACCTGGGAGCGCGGACGTCCCGTCCGCTCCGGCAGGCGAGACGCCTGCGCTCCCAGGATGGCTTTCTTACCGCACGCTGGCAGCGATGCGCTTCAATTCTTTGATGCTTTGCTCAACGGCCCAATGCTCCCGATTTTCATAATCAGGATGTAGCGAATCGGTTTCCACGGCCAGGAAGCCCTGGTAATTGGCGTCGTACAAAATTTGGGCCAGCTTTTGGTTGTCTACCAGCCCTTCGCCGACGGGCGTGGAGGAGAAGAAGTACCATTCCCGTGCATCCAGCCCTTTGACCGGCTTCAAATCTTTGATGTGGGTGGCATAGACGCGGTCGGCCAGCTTCCGCGCCCCTTCCACCGGATCATCCAACAGGCGCAAGAAGTTGCCGGTATCCAGGTTCAGCCCCAGGTAAGGTGAGTCCACCCGGTCCAACAATTCCACGCATTCGTCCGAGGTGTAATCAATGTGGTTTTCGACGGCCAGCTTGACGTCGTATTCCTCGGCCACTTGGACCGCTTCCTTGAACCAATCCACCAGGATGTCGAGTTGTGGGCCGTGCGGTTCAAAGCGGAACATCAGGCTGCTGGCGACCACGCGCATGACGGGCGCGCCAATCAGCCGGGCGTTGGGGATTTGGGCCACCATGTCGTCGAAGGCGGCGCGATTTTTGCCCGCTTCCAGGCCATCGGGATGGCCCCAGGCGTAAACGCGGTCGAAGCCGTAATCATCGAGCTGCCCTTTCAGGTCGGCAAACCACGTTTTGTCGAAGCTGGGGAAAAAGCAAGATTCGAGCGAAACGCCATCTACGCCGAGCTTTTTGGCGAAGGCCAGGAAGTCTTCCATGGTCATTTTGTCCGCTTCCGGCGGCGGCGTCTGGTGGCCGTACACTTCACCGAAGTAGCGGTGGAAACAGTAGCTGTCAATACCAACCTTCATCGCCATCTATCAATCTCCTTTTTTTTATGTGAGAATGGTTTTACCCCGCCTCTACAGCGAGCGTCTGGGGGAGGTATGTTAGTTCCGGTGAGCGAATGAGTTCGACCTCGAACATGGAACGATCACCACGGTGGAGCGCATGATAGTATTCCAGGGGTGTGCCATCTTCGAGATAACTGATGCTTTGCAACGAAATGAGCGGCGCGCCTTCCGAGATTTCCAGCAGCCCGGCTTCGTATTCGCTGGCCACAATCGCTTCCAGGATGCGCCGTCCACGAGCAATGACCAGCCCATACTCTTCTTGCAAGTAGGCGTAGAGCGAACGATGGGTCAGGTCTGTTTCGACCAGTTTGGGACAAAGCGCGTGGGGCAGGTAGGTCGTTACCAGAACGATGGGCTCGTTGTTTACGTAGCGCACACGGTCAATGCAGACAACGGCCGTTTCCGGGGGTAGTTGTAGAAATGCGGCTACTTTGGCGTTGGCCGGAATAATGGCCTGTTTTAGAACGCGGGAAACAAGAGAATGTCCCTTCCGGCTCATGTCCTGGTAAAAGCCGGTCAGATCCTGAAAAAGGCTCTCGCCGAGTTTGGGTTCGGCGACAAAGGTGCCGCGACCTTTGTGGCGGATGATCAGTCCTTCGCTTTCCAGGCCGCGCAGCGCCTGGCGGATCACGGTGCGGCTCACGTCAAACAAACGGCAGAGATCCGGTTCGCTGGGGAGTTGGTCACCAGGAGTTGCGTCGCCATGTTCAATGTACTCTTTGAGCGCGTCTTGAACCTGAGCGTAAAAGGGAATGTAACTGCTGCGGTCAATCCTGGTTTCCAGCTTCACAAGCAATCCCTCTTTCTTGTCATCCTGTCATCCTGTCATTACAACCTGCCGTAGTTTATTAAATTTGTCTGAATTGTCAAGCTATTCCTTTGTGCATTATTTCACCAAAAAGGCGGAAGGGGGGTGGTTGGACGCCATTTTTTTGGTATGATGGAAGGAATAACGAAGGAGGATTTCCCATGCAAATTGGTGTGTTTACAGCCCTGTTTCAGAATTTGCCTTTTGCAGAGGCGTTGGATAAGGCGGTGGCGGCGGGGGTAACGGCCGTAGAAATTGGCGCAGGTGGGTATCCGGGCAGCCAGCACTGTCCGGTGGACGAATTACTTGCCAGTGAAGCCAAACGCGAGGAATACCTGGCGGCCATTCATTCACGCGGCCTGATTTTGAGCGCCCTCAGCGTTCACAACAATCCCCTCCATCCGAATCAAGTGGTCGCCGCCGAAGCGGATACGGTCATTCGTAAGGCAGTGCGGTTGGCGGGACTGCTGGGTGTGCCCGTGGTGAATGGCTTTTCCGGCCTGCCCGCCGGCGCGCCGGGCGACAAAATGCCCAATTGGGTGACGTGTCCCTGGCCGCCCGACTTTCTGGAGATGTTGGATTACCAGTGGAACCAGGTCGCCATCCCGTACTGGCAAGATGCCGGCCAGTACATCGCCGACCAGGGCGTGAAATTCGCTTTTGAGATGCACCCCGGCATGTTGGTCTATAACGTGGAGACGATGCTGAAACTGCGCGACGCCGTCGGGCCGGTGTTGGGCTGCAACTTTGATCCCAGCCATCTGTTCTGGAACGGCGTGGACGTGGTGGCGGCGATTCGCAAACTGGGCGGGGCGATTTATCACGTCCACGGCAAAGATTGTTACGTGGACAACCTGAATGTGGCGGTGAACGGTTGCAACGACAACAAGCCGTATGACCAGATTCTCAATCGCGCCTGGACCTTCCGCAGCATTGGTTATGGGCACGACGCGCAGGTGTGGAAAGACATTGTCAGCGCTCTGCGACTGGTGGGCTATGATTATGTCATCTCGATTGAGCATGAAGACGCGCTGATGTCTACCGACGAAGGGCTGGCGAAAGGTGTGGCGATGCTGAAGCAGGTCAACATCTTTGAGCAGCCAGGCGAGATGTTTTGGGCGTAAGATGTGTGCGAGACGTATTCCGTAAGCCGTACACGGAATACGGAATACGTCTCACGGCCGTCAAAAACCATGCCCGGCGCTGCCACCCAAGCCGGCGTGAACCATTTCCTTAACGAACGTCGCGTCCTTTGTACAGGGCGCGGGCCAACGTCGCGGCCAGTTTTTGTAGGTCATAAGGCTTCAGCAGCCAACCGGCCAACCCCTGACTTTGCAGCGCTTGTAGTTCGGTCTCCATGGGATGACCACTCAAAATTACCACCGGCAGCGTCAACCCCTGTTGTCGCAGCGCATAAAATAACTCTTTGCCACCCATCTCCGGCATGATCAAGTCGCTTAACACCAGGGCGACTTCCTGTCCCGTGGTTCTCTGCCGTTCTAAAATCAGCAGCGCCTCACGGCCGTTGGCTGCCGCCAGCGTAGCATAGTTCAACATGGTTAGCGCACTTGTCAACGTCTCACGCAGGGTGTCGTTGTCCTCCACGATCAGGATAGTTTCGCCGCTGCCCTGGAGCAAACTTGTCTTGTCTACGGCCGTTGTTTGCAGCGGCGTCATCGGCAGAGCGGGCAGGTAGATGGTAAACGTTGTGCCCAGACCCTCGTCTGTCTGCACGGCAATGTGCCCCCGGTGCTGCTTGACAATGCCATAAACCTGAGCCAACCCCAGGCCACTACCCCGGCCTGGTTCTTTGGTGGTGAAAAATGGCTCGAAGATGTGCGGCAGCGCTGCCGGAGGGATACCTGTGCCGGTGTCGCTGACGGTGATGCGCACCCAATCACCGGCGGTCATGTCGGGCAGCGGCGGCAGCATGTGGTTTTCCGGCTGGCTTCCCAGCGAGAATGGTTCCAGACCCAGGCGCAGGTCGCCACCGTAGGGCATGGCGTCGCGGGCGTTAAGGATCAGGTTGGTAAGCATTTGCTGGATGCGCGTCGAATCGGCGTGGATAATGCAGCCGATCCCTTCGCCGTTAAGGATAATTTTGATGGATTCCGGTATGGTGCGCTGCCACAACTCGACCTGTTCTCTAAGAAAGGCGGTCAGATCCAACGAGTGGGATTGGAGTATGGCGCGACGGCCGAAATCCAGAATTTGTTGCACCAGATGGGCGGCTCGTTCGGATTGGTGACCGATGATGTCTAGACGTTTGTGCAGTTCGGGAGATAAATCCGGGTTGCGCTGGCTAATCTCGACGTAGAGGGTGATGATGGCCAGGATATTGTTGAAATCGTGGGCGATGCCGGCGGCCAGTTGGCCGACGGCCGCCAGCCGTTCCTGTTGGACGAGCTGCGCCTGCGCCTGGCGTAGTTCATCCATCGCCTCTTCCAGGCGACGATGGCTTTCCCGCAGCGCCTCTTCCGCTTGTTTGCGCTCGGTGATGTTGGTGGTGACAACCACAACTTTCCAATCGGGAAAGGAAACGGGCACGGCGCTGACGTCAGTCCAGATAATACGGCCGTCTTCTTTTCTGATGCCGGTTTCTACGTGTTGAATGGTCTGTTGTTCGCTGGTCGCCCGTGCGCTGGCAAAATTTTGCGGCATCATAGGCGCGCCATCCGCGCCGATATAGTTTCTCTGCCGATAGTCTCCGTATAACAAGCCTTCTGGAGGAATCTCTAAAATTTCGCTCAGGGCGGGATTGACATAGACGAGTTGTCGTTCTGCGTTGAGGATGGAGACGCCTACCGGCAATATCTCGAACAAGAGGCGTAGTTTCGCGGCGCTTTCCCGCAGGGCCGCTTCTGCCTGTTTGCGTTCGTTGAGTTCGTTTTGTACCTGGGCGTAGAGCAGGGCATTGGCCTGCGCGGAGTTGATGTGCAGAGCCAACGCCTCCAACAACTTCAGGTGATTTTCGGTGTAAGCGTCGCGGTGATAACTCATAATCTGAATGACGCCGCTGACTTGTTCGTCCATTTTGAGTGGAGCGATGAGCGCGGAGCGGGTGACATCGGCGTCTGGCGGAAGTTCTTCTTGATGCAGAATCTCGCTGGTTTCGTCGTTGATGAAATAGGCGGGTTGCGTGGTTTTGCGCTGCGTCAGGTAATCATTCAGCAGCAGGGGGCGACCCGTGCGAATGACCTGGCTTTGGGTTCCATAACCTTCTGGCTCTAAGGGCAAGGGAGGCAAGCTGCTGACGTCCAGGCGTTCGCCCTGGCCGGCCCAATAGGCGCGGCAGGTGATAAGCTGCGTCATTGAATCGTAAGCAGAGATCAGGAGTGAATCACACGGCAATATGGCTGATAGGAAGCCATAAATTGTCTGGTAAATTTCTTCCAGGTCCAGGGTGCGGTTGAGCCGTTGACTGGCGTTGTAGAGCAGGTGTATTTGTTCGCTTTGCTGGCGGGCTGATTCTTCGGCTTGCTTTTGCTGGGTGATGTCGCGGAAGTTGAAGAGGATGGCTTCGATGCCCGGCTCGGCGAGCAAGTTGGAGATGGTGCTTTCCAGGTAGCGCCAGCTCTGGTCTTTGTGCCGGAAGCGATATTGGGTGGTAATAACCTTGCCTGGCTGCTGGATAATTTCCATGAGGAGGGCAACAACGGCCGTTAAATCATCCGGGTGTGTCAATTCGGCCATGTTGGCGTCCATGATGTCTGCGGTCGTGTAGCCCAGAATTCGCAGCGCCGACGGGCTGGCATAGGATAAACGGCCGTCAACGCTGATCAAATTAATCGCATCCGGCGCGTGTTCGATGAGCGCCCGGAAGCGATTCTCGCTGTGCTGCAAGGCGATTTCGTTGCGCTTATGTTCCGTAATGTCGTGGAGCGTGCCGAACATCTTGACGCTCCCGGTGGCGTTGATTTCCACACTACCAATGCTGTGAACGTAGCGAAGTTCCCCACTGCTGTAACGAATACGGTAAACCAGATCAAAGGACTGCTGGTTCTCAATGGATGCTGCAAACATCTGGTACAGTTTGGCGACGTCCTCAGGATGGATGAGCGCCTGATACTGGTCTACTGTGGGCGGGCCGTTGGCTGGGTCCAGGCCAAAGATGCGAAATGTCTCGTCCGACCAGACGGCCTCTCCCGTTGGTATGTCTATTTCATAATAACCAAAGTGGGCAATCGCCTCAGCTTCTTTCAGTCTTTTCTCGCTGGTCTGTGCCGCTTTCGCCGCCAGTTTGTGTTCGGTGATGTCTGTGGTGTAACCGGCCAGATAACGCGCTTCTCCTTCATGGTAAATGGGAAATTTGACTGTTGCGTAGTAACGGCCGTTAAATTCTTCTTCGGTTTCAACCTGCTTGCCTTCGTGTAACACCCGCAAGTCATCTGCCGTCATGCTCCGGGCCAGGTCGGGTGGGAAGAGTTCATAAGCATTTTTGCCTATAACATCTTTAATGGGCTTGCCCAACAGGTTCTCATAATTTTGACTCAACCGGATGGCTCTGGTGTCTTTATCCTTGAAGAAAACATACGTCGGGCTGTGCTGCAAGAACTGGCTAAACATTTCTTCGCTTTCAACCAGAGCCTGCTCCGTCTGCTTCCGTTTGGAGATGTCACTGATGACGACGCGGCATATCGGCGTGCCCTGGTCGTTGGGAATGACGATCCCTTCTATTTGCACCCAGCAAGGATCCCCATCGGCGCGTATCATCTGCACTTCGCAATTTTGCCGTGCGCCTGTGGCCAAAAGCTGCTCTCGATGTTGGTGGTAAATGGGTTGGTGGGCGGGTAAGACAAATTGGATCAGGGGCTGATTCACCAGCGCTTCTCGCGTCTGGCCTAACAAACTGGCGAATGTCAGGTTTGCTTCCAGAATCACTCCGGAATCATTCAGGGTGGCATATCCAACCGGAGCCAGATTATACAGGTCGAAATAGCGCGCCCGTGATGCTTCCAATTCTGCCCGCATCTGGCGCAGCTCTTCGTTCTGTTTTTCAATCTCGGTCTGGCGTAATTGTAATTCGCGGAGCGCCTGCTGTATTGCTTCGGGCGATAGCGCGTCAGGGTCGGCAGGGGTCTGGGTGACTGTTGTATTGGCTTGTCGGCGCACAGCATCTTCCAGACTCAGGTCGTTTTCACTCATTGTCCTACCCCCTATGATTTCCTCTGCCTGGTAAGGTTAATGGATGGTGTGTTGGTCATAGTACAGTAGTCTGTTTGAAAAGATTGCAGAGGGTTCCTGGGAAGGGTGGGTTAACGGCCGTTTCTCCGTTGCCAGGATACCAACCACGTTCACACGAGCGTATCTGAGACGTGATAACCATGCACCATTCCATTATACACGAAGTTAAGCCCGGCATTCGCTGGTAAAGGGCGACAACCAGGGCAACAAACCATGCCTCTGGCCTACGGACCTGAGACGTAGCCAACTACACCTTGAGGCGCAAAAAAATCGGTCTGGCGACTGGCGCATCTCATCCACCAGCGCGTTGAATTTGCTCCGAAAAACCGTTATTCTGGTACTGTTCAATATGGGAAACTTATTACAAAGCTCTCCTTTTTTGGCGAGTTGGCAAATCAATAGCAGGAATGAACGTTATGACCGAATCTATGATTGAAGTGAAAAACTTCCGCAAACTTTATGGCGATTATTTGGCCGTAGACAACATCAGCTTCACCGTACAGCGGGGCGAAATCTTCGGCCTTCTGGGGCCGAACGGCGCGGGCAAGACCAGCACCCTGGAAAGCCTGGAAGGGCTGCGGCCGCCTAGTGGCGGCACGCTGCGTGTAGCCGATGTGGATCCCACGGCCGCGCCGCATAAATTGCGCAACCTCATCGGCGTGCAACTGCAATCGGCCGGTCTCCCGGCCAGCATCACCGCCGACGAGGCCATGAAGCTGTTTTGCGCCTATCACGGCGTTGCCCCGCGTTTCGACTTGCTGGAACGGTTGGGACTCGGCGGCAAGCGGAACGTCGAGTTCCAGGGTTTGTCCACCGGGTTGCAGCGACGGCTGGCGCTGGCGCTGGCCGTGGCCCACGATCCGGCCGTTCTCTTTCTGGACGAACCAACGGCCGGATTAGACGTCGCCTCGCGGGTCGAACTGCACAGCCTGATGCGCGAACTCAAAGCCAGAGGCACAACCATCATTCTGGCGACCCATGACATGGCCGAAGCCGAAGACCTGTCGGATCGGGTCGCCATCTTGCTCAAGGGCAAGGTGGTGGCGGTGGATACGCCGCTGGCGCTGACGGCCACCGGCGCCGGGCTGACCAAAATCTCTGTGAATACCCGCGCCGGTGTTTTATTGTCCAACCTTCAGACTATTCCCGCCGTTAGCCAGCAGTTGGTTAAAGACCAATATGCCATCTACTTCAGCACCAATATCGGCCAGACGGTTGCCGCGCTGATCAACGCCGTGGAAGCCGCGGGCGACACCCTGATTGATCTGCGCGTCGAGCGCCCCTCACTGGAAGACCGCTTCCTGGAATTGACCAACGGAGAAAAGAAATGAACGCCTTTGCCAGCCATTTTGCTTTTGAATTTCGTACCGGCATCCGCAACAAAAACTTGTTGCTCATGAACTATCTTTTCCCGTTGGGGCTGTATGTGATGATGAGCCTGATCATGCCGGGGATTAACCCGCTGTTTCAGGCCGTGATCATCCCTGGCATGGTCACGTTTGGCATTTTGGCTTCCACCTTGCTGGGCTTGCCTGATCCGCTGGTGAATGCGCGGGAGGCGGGCATCTTCCGCAGCTACAAAATTAATGGCATACCGGCCGTCTCCATTCTGCTCATTCCTGCCCTGTCCACGATTCTGCATATTCTGGTGGTGGCCCTGATCATCACCGTGACGGCGCCCATCTTTTTTGCGGCGCCCGCGCCGCAGAACTATGCTTCTTTTGCCCTGACTGTGGTGGCAACGGCCGTTGCCTGCACCGGTTTAAGCATTTTGATTGGCGTCATCTCGCCCAACTCCCGCCTGACGGTGCTTTATTCTCAGGTCATTTTCCTGCCTTCGATGATTATCGGCGGCATCATGATTCCCCACAGCATGTTGCCGGATGCGGCGGCGAAAATCGCCCTCCTGCTTCCGGCCACCCATGCCATTAACGCCTTCAATGGGCTGGCGATGGGCGGCACGGCCGATTTTTCGCCCTGGGGTTCTCTTCTCACCCTGTTCGTGGGCGGGGTGATAGCCTTTATCCTGGCCGGGTATCTGTTCCGCTGGGACAGCCACAGCGCCGAACGGCGCGGCCATCCACTTATGGCTTTGCTGGCCTTTGTGCCGTATGCCATCTGGTTGCTGTTTGTTTAACCGGCCGCCATAACATCTCAGGGTTCATATGTTTTTAACCTGGCGAGATTGGACCAATCTCCAAGATTGGTCCAATCTGGAAACTCCAAAGTTAATTGCAAACGAACCCTCAGCAAAGGAGCGGAATATGGACCTGCCTTCTCCAGGCCCGCTGATCGCCCAGGGACGAACCGCCGAAGTTTTTGCCTGGCAGCCGGGCCAGATTCTGAAGCTGTTTTACGAATGGTGTCCGCCCCAGTGGGTACAACAGGAGGCAGAGATGAGCCGCATGATAGCGGCCCTGGCGCTGCCTACCCCCCGGCCGTTGGACACTGTGACGATTGGCCCGCGCTCCGGGATCATCTACGAACGGGTGGCCGGGCCATCCATGCTGCGCCTGTCCAATAGCAAACCGTGGCTGCTTTTCCGCCTGG
>CALFEW010000281.1 GCA_937958365.1 uncultured Chloroflexota bacterium
AATACCATGCCCGCCTTTGCCGCCGGGCTGGCAGGCGGCGCGGACATTCTGGAACTGGACGTTCAACTTACCGCGGACAACCAGCTTATCATCTTTCACGACACCACTCTGGAAGCCAAGTTTAAGTTACCCGGCATGATTGGGGACTATGCGGCCGAATTTTTGCGTTCGCTAGACGTGGGCAGCCAGTTTGACGGCCGTTTCGCCAACACCCACATGCCCTTTTTGTCCGAGGTATTGGCCTGGGCCAAAGGGCGCATCGCCTTGATGATTGAATTAAAACATGGGCCTGTTTTCGACCCGGCTTTGGATGAGGGGGTTGTCGGGTTGGTGGAAGACTACGGGATGAGCGGGGAAGTTGTCCTGATAAGCTCCGATCAATTCGCGTTACAGCGGGTGAAGCGGCTCAATTCACGCATTGCCACCAGTTTTATCTTTAGCGGCCGTTTGTTGAACCCTCTGGGTTTGGTGGAAGGTCTGGATGTGGACGCCCTCAGCCCGCGCACCGATTTGCTGACCCGTGAAGAAGTGGCGTTGATTCACGCCGCCGGTTATGCGTGCAGCCCCGGCGGCTTCTGGTGGGATTACCCCACCGTTGTCGCCTGGGGTGTGGACACCATTAGCAGCAACAACCCCGCAGCTATCCGCTGGTCAGAAATTATGGCTGCGGCCAAAAGCCTTTAACAAAAGTTCCCGGAACCTGGGAAGTTCCGGGAACTTTTCTATCCACTATTCCGGCAGCTCCTGCTCGAAGAAAGAAACCACCACCTGCGGATTGTCAATTAAATACTGGTAGCCCCCAAAACGGCCGTCGGAATCCACGAACAGCGGACCACGCGCATTGGGCGCGGCTTCGGCCATTTGAGCCACATCTTCCACGTCACCCCAGCGGTCACCATTGCCCTGAACGAAGAGGATTGGCGTGCTGCCCGCCCCGGCCGCCGCAAAAGAAGGCCGATAAGCCGACCAATACAGACCCCCGGCCATCTGATGGAAGAATTCGGCCACGGGTAAAATCACTATACTGAGAGGGCCTAGCAGGTCACGGCCGTATTTTTGGCTGAAAACGGCCAGCGTCGTTGGCTGCACGGCCACGGCCGCTTTAATCTGGTCCGTTTGCGGCAGGGCATACAACAGGCTGTTGGCCCCCATAGAAAAACCGATGACGCCGATGCGATGTGGCGCGACGTCGGCACGGCCGTGCAAATAAGCAATCGCTCCCAACAAATCCTTGGCTTCTTCCTGCCCAAAGGCCACAGGCGGCGCGGCGGCGCTTTCGCCGTGGTTGCGCATGTCATACATCAACACGTTAAAGCCGGCCTGATGCAGAGAGTAAGCCAGCCGCAGCAAGTCCACCGGTTTTTCGCCGGTCAGATTGGCAAATAAATCATCGGCCGTTTCCCCCAACCGGTTCCACGGCCAGCCGTGGATCAAGACAATCGTCGCGCCATGCCGCATGGATTCGGCTGGGCCAGGGATGAACCAGCCAGCAATGCGCACGCCATCCTGCGCCGGAAATTGAACATCGTCATACGCCAGCCCCAGATCGCCAGGATTTGCCCACAACGCCAGACGCGGGGGGCTGATAATGCGTTTGGCAAAAAAGGCAGCAATCGCCGCAATCAGGGCGGCAATGAAGCCGGTTATCCAGAAAAACCAACGAAGTGCGCGTCGAAAACTCATGGGTATCCTCCTTGTTTCGCACAAACCTAACCAGTTCCATTATACTCGAACAACCGGGTTTGTACCGATGTCAAAAATGGATAAACTGGTAGACGAACAATGGATCTTTCTTACAAACCCAAGGGCAAACCATGATACCAACACCATTGGAGCAATTGTTTCAGCAGGCGAAAACGGCCGTGAAAGCCAATCAGTTCTGGCAGGCGGCCGAGTTATACACTGAAGTTCTGGCCCACACCTCTCCCAAATCTACCGACCCCGATGTTCGTGAAATGCGCCTGGCCACGCTACGGGAACGCGGCCGTTTGTTAGGTTTGTTAGGCGAACAGGTGGCGGCGCTGCACGCCTATGAACAATATCAACTAGAGGCCGGCAGCGGCGTCCACGCCATCACCGCGCTGGTAGCCATTGGCGGCCAATGCCGCCGCGTTGGTCAGTATGAACGCGCCCTGAGCGTTTATCAGGAAGCTGCCCTCCTGGCCGATTCGCTGGATTATGCCACCGGCCGGGCGCAGGCGTTGGCCGGGGTTGGCGGCGTCTACGTGCTGCTTGGCCGCACGGAAGAGGCGATGGTGTATCTCAACCAGGCCACCACTCTCTTCGAGAAGTTAAGCGACGTGCCCGGACAGGTGCAATCGCTGAATCAGAAAGGGGTGGCCTATGGCAGCAGCGGGCAGTTGGACAAGGCCATTGCCGTTTTTAAGATCAGCCTGAAGTTGGCGGAACAGATGAACCGCCAGGACCGGTACGTCGTCACCCTCAATAATTTAGGGGAGTGCTACCGGCTGTTGTACGACATTGAACAGGCGCTGCCCTACCACCAAAAGGCGCTAGAGCTGGCGGAAGCGGCGCGGCTGCGTTTTGTGGAAGCCGATATTTGCCGCAACCTGGGATTAAATTACCGGGAACTGGGGCGCATGGACGAAGCTCTGGGCTATTTGCGTCGGGCGTTGACCATCTCCGAAGAAACGGAGAATCTGGATGGGCGGCTGCACACGCTTTTTGGGCTGGCGGTGACGGAAGTGAAAATGGGGGACGTAGAGACAGCCCTGACGCACGCCCATCAACTTCGTGAACAGGCCATTGAGAGTGATTCGCGGGGGCATCTGGCCCGGTCGCTGTATGCGCTGGGTCTGGTGGCCCAGGCCCAGGACGACCCAAACACGGCCGAGGAGTTGTGGCAGCAAGCGCTTTACATGGCGCATGAAACGGAGCGGCGGATGTTGTTGTGGCAGATTCACGCCTCGCTGGCCGAAGTGGCCCGCAACGAGAGTCTGGCGCAGGTCCATTACCGCATTGCCGGGGAAGTTATCCACCAGATTGTGGAGCCGATTGAGAATGAACGCTTACGCCAGGTGTTTTTGACGGCCGTTCCCATTCAACGCATTCTGGCAAAAAGTGAAGAAGATTAACGGCCGTCGCCAAACAAATCAGTCTCGTGCAGGCCGGGTGGGGCGGGGGGAATCGCCCGAATGAAGGTGTCTTTGGCAAATACAAGCTTTTGCAGCCATGTGGGAAACATCCGGCTGCGCGTCGTGCCGCCTCCCTGGCTGGAATGTTGGGCGCTTGCGGCCGTTTTCACATCCCAATAACGCCGGTAATCTATGCGGGCGTGTAATTGCTCGTTGGGGAATCCCAGTTTGGTATAGTCTATGTCCTTATTGCGACCGGCGCGGGTGGGGTCCTGGCCGCGCAGACGCATGATCAGCGTAAACACCTTGATGGCTGCATTGGGGAAGGCTGTGTAATACAGCCGCTCCGGTTGGTATGGTTCCAGGCCAACCTCCGGGTATTGTTGAGGATCGGCGGCGGCGTGAAACGCTGCCAGAGTCACTTTCCAGCATTGGATGTGGTCGGGGTGGAAATAGCCGCCCGTTTCATCGTGAGTGATCACCACCTGCGGCCGAATTTCGCGGATGAGCCGCACGATTTTGCCGATGGCTTCGTGTTCGTCCACGTTGATGAAGGCTTCCGGGTGGTGGTTGGCAGGATCGTTGATGTAGCCGGAATCACGGTAGCCAAGTTTATGGAGCGTGACGCCTAAGATGGCAACGGCCGCATCTAATTCTCTGGTGCGCACGTTGACCAGGTCTTGCAGGGTATCTTCGTACCCTTCGGCGACAGAACCGGCCACGCCATCGGTGGCAATGGCGACATGCACGTCTACGCCTTCGGCGGCATAGCGAGCCAGCGTGCCGCCAGGACCAAAGGATTCATCGTCAGGGTGGGCCAAAACGGCCAGCAGTCTTTTGTGTGTCATATGATTGTTCACCAGGGACATTCAGTGACCAGTTTTCAGTCAGCGTTACCTCAGGAAAACACGCCCTGAAAACTGAATACTGACTTCTGGATACTGCTATTAGTCGCCCGCAGCTTATTTAATCCACAATCCAAAGGGTTCCCCGAAGCAAGCTATTTTCGGGTAGTTCGGTGGAATTCTTGCATCATGGGAATGAGTGGGACGGCGGGGATGGTTTGGTATGGGTGGCGCACGCCGGGTAAGACGAGGAGACGGCCGTTCGGCAGCATCCGGCTCAGGCGTTGGGCCTCGTTCAGGGGAATCAGTTCGTCGCGGTCGCCTACGCTCACCATCACCGGCGTCTGAATGCGCTTAATCATGCCTTCCGTGAGGCCATTGTTCACCAGCGAGGCAATCAGATCGGCGGCCTGGCGGACCAGGATGCGCCACTGGCGGCCGCCGTGATCTTGCACCAATTGGTCGGCGTAGGTGGGCACTTTGGCGGCCAGGTCGTCAGGGTCGAGTTGGGCGCGCATTTTGGCCGCCGCTTCCTGAGTCCAATAAAATTTGGAGGCGTGCATGAGCAGCGTACTGACGCGGCGCGGCTGGGTGAGGACCAGTTGCAGGCCCAGGTAGCCGCCCAAATTATAACCGGCGACGTGAACGGCCGTAATCTTCAACGCATCCAGCAGCCCCACAATGTCTTGCACCATGCGGTCGGGTTGAAGCGTGGCGGTGGTGTTTCCGGAACGGCCGTGCCCGCGCAAATCCATCAACACCAGCCGAAAATCGGCGGACAGGGCCGGTACAAAGTTGAGCCACTGCCGGCTGATAGAACCCATCAGACCCGGCAAAAGGAGCAGCGCCTCTTTTTGCGGGTCCGCGCCGTAAATCTCATAATTGATGACCGTTCCGTCGTCTGCTGTCCAGTTACTCATCTCTTTCCTCGTTTTGCTGTTGCTGGCCCATTGCTACTGCCAGGCCAATCGCCAGATTTTCTGTATGAGAAATGCTAATTGACCATTCGTGCAGGCCCAATTGGGCGGCCAACTGTTGGGCCTGACCATGCAAAACCAGTTCAGGACGGCCGTTCTTTGCCCGCACCACAACCTCCACATCCGTCCAGCCAACATCGCCAATGCCTGTGCCCAGCGCTTTCGCCACGGCTTCCTTCACGGCAAATCGCCCGGCCAGACTGGCGGCGCGCCCGGCGCAAGCCGCCTGTTCCTGCGGCGTAAAGACGCGATCCAGAAAGCGCTGCCCGTGCCGGGCGACGCTCTGTTCAAGACGGGCAATTTCAATCATATCCACGCCGCTGGTTAACATGTCCATCCTCACAGGACTATTTTAGCCGCCGGGCGCTGGCCCGGCTACGGCGACAGCCAGTTGGTCTGTACTCAGATATTTTTGCGCGGCGGCCTGCACCCGTTCCGGCGTGATGGCCCGGATGAGGTCCGGGAAGCGCTGCAAATAGTCCAGCCCCAGGCTGTGAAATTCCAGGTCGCCAATGACGCCAGCCAGGCCGCTGTTGGTCTCCAGGCTGACCGGCACGGAGCCGATGCGAAACGCCTGGCTGTCGGCCAGTTCTTCATCCGATACCAACTCGGTTTGTATGCGGCCGATTTCGGCGCGGATGGCGGCGATGGCCTGCTCCACATTTTCCGGCGACACGCCAGCCCCGGCCGACCAGGGCGCCGGTCCCAGGCTGCCTTGCAGACGGCTGTAGGCGTAATAAGCCAGCCCTTGCTCCTCGCGCACGCTCTGGCCAATACGCCCCATCATGCCAAAGACGCCCAGGATGGTGTTCATCAGGCTGGCGTCCAGGTAGTCGGGCGCAGTGCGCAGGGGGCCGGGCAGACCCAGGAGCAGGTCAGATTGGGCTTTGTCGGGCATGGGGATGTGGGCACGGATGAGGGCAGACGGCCGTTCCGCCGATGGGGCAACGGGCAGCGGTTCTTGGTGGGGATTGTGCCAGTCGCCGAAAACGGCCGTTACCTTCTCCACGGCCTTCTCTGCGGCAATCGCCCCCACAATCGTGACAATCATGCCTTGCGGGCCAAAATAATCCTGGTGAAATTGGGCGATCTCGTCGCGGGTGATGGCCTGAATGGTGTCCTGGTAACCGGTGACGGAACGGCCGTAGGGGTGGTTCGGGTACAGCAGTTCGTGAAACGCCAGGCGAGCCAGGCGGCCGGTATCGTTGGCGCGCATCACCAGGTTGGTGAGAATCTGGCCGCGCACCTGTTCCACCTGCTGCGCCGGAAAAGTCGGCTGGCGCAGCGATTCCGCCAGCAGGGCCAGCGCCAGGTCTACGTCTTCCACCAGGCCACTGGCTCCAAAATCAACGTGGTGTTTGTCGCAGCTAAAGGCAACGTCCGCGCCTACGGCTTCCAGCGCTTCGTAAATGTCGGCAAAGCTGCGCTGCGTCGTGCCCCGGTCTAACAGCGCCGTGGTAAACGCGGCCAGCCCGGCCTTATCGGCGCGTTCGCCCAACGCCCCGGCGCGCACCACCCCTTCAATGACGATGGATTCGGTGGCAAAGTTTTCATAGGCCAGAATGACGAGGCCATTGGGCAAAACGTGACGCCGGATTGTTTCTGGTCCAGGGTAATGGGTGTGGGCACGGGTGTGGGCACGGGTGTGAGTATCGGCCATGTTTGTTCCTTGAGGCGGCGAGTTGTGGACAGGTTGAAGCATTGTTGTCGGCAACGGCCGTCATTGATATGCGGCGCGTATGATACCATCGGCTGGTCGGGTAGCCAACGATCTGGCTTTTTACCTTTGGGATAACGGCCGTAACCGTTCAATCCTTTGCCGTTGTCAGGAACGGCAAAGGGTGAGTTGGGCACAAGGCGCACCCAATTTAGGGCGGTCGCACAGATCACCCCCAAATGAAAATCATCAGGTTTAGCAGTAAATCATAGGGGTTGGTTCAATCTTCGTAGGCAGGCGGAAAATCTCCGTAACCATCGTGGGCGACGCTTCGGGAGCGATTGTGACGCGGCTCATCGTCAAACGAGAGATCCTCGAACGCCCAATCCAGTTCCAACGGTGTCAGCTCTACCACTTCTAGCGCGGTTCCGCATTCCCGACATTGAATCCGTTGGCCCAGGCGCGGCGTACGCAGCCGAATCCGGGAGTCGCATTCAGGACAATAGCCAAATTCTTTCTTAACAGTCATCCTTTGAACCTCACAGAATCAACTTGCCTGCTGCAATGGTGAGCGTGTCACCACGAGTAGGTCAATTCACCATTCGGGCAAAATACAAGATTTGTGTGCGAAAGTTTGGGGTAGAGTTGTTTAAATTCCGTGCAAATATGGTGTAAATGTCTCAATTGTGTATGAAAAAGTGAGTTTAAGCGTTTTCAAGGGTAAATCGGTAGCCGACGCCGGGCACGTTTTGAATGAAACGGGGGGTAGCGGCATCCGGTTCGAGCTTGTGGCGCAGACGGCTGATGAGGCCCCGGACCAATTCACGGCTGCCCTGGCCGGTGTAACCCCAAACACGCTCGACAATCATATCCACCGGCACCACCTGTTCGCGGTTCACCATCAGGACGTAAAGCAGGCGAAATTCGAGCTGGGTCAGGCGGCAGGGTTCATGGTTTAAGACGGTGACGGTACGTGAGTCGGGGTCTAGTTTGACTTCGCTGACGTCTATGTAGGGCAGGGCAAAGGCCGACAGGATGCGCGTACGGCGCAGGAGGGCCAGAATGTATTCGTGGAGGATGCGTGGGGCGACAGGGCGGGAGAGAACCAGGTCGGCGCCGGCGTGGAGGGTCTGGCAGAGGTCGTCTTCGGTGGGGCGCTCAACAATGACCAGGCAGGGGACCTGGGTGACGTTGCGTAATTCGACGAGGTCGTTTTGCAGTTGACGGCCGTCTTTGCCCGCCACCACAATCAAATCGGCCGGGCGTTCCAGCCATTTGCTGGTGACATTGTGCAGGTCGCGGCTGTTCGCCACGGACAGACCGGCATGTTTCAAGATAAAACTTAAGATATCGCGTTCGTCAGGATTGGCAGAAACAAGAATGGCCTGCATGACGCCACCCTCATCAGCAAAAAACTATGACTGCACCGGGATCAACGTGGCGATGGATATAAAATGGCATATGCTGCCGCCTAACACAAACAAGTGCCAGATGGCGTGATTGTAGGGCAATTTTTCCCAGGCGTAAAAAATGACGCCCAGCGTGTAAATGACGCCGCCGGTAACGAGCATAATCAATCCTAAGGGTGGTAGAGCGGCGATCATGTGTTTGAAGGCAAAGACGCACATCCAACCCATGAGGATGTACATAATGGTGGCGACAACCTCTAATTTGCCCAAAAAGAACATCTTCCAGACGATGCCGGCGGCGGCCATGCCCCAGACCAGGGCAAAATAGGTCCAGCCAACGGATCCACGCAGGCTGACCAGCAGGTAGGGCGTATACGTGCCGGCAATGAGGATGTAAATGGAGGCGTGGTCAAATTTTCTGAGGATTTGCTTGATGCGCGGTTGTTGCAGGCTGTGGTATAGCGTGGAAGCCAGGTAAAGCAAAATCAGGCTGCTGCCGTAGATGCTAAAACTGACAATGCGCCAGATGTCGCCGTAAATGGCGGCCAGGATGACCAGGGCGGTGAGTCCGGCGATGCTGAGGCCTACGCCGATGGCGTGGGTGACGCTGTTGGCGATCTCCTCTTTAGGGGTATAAAACGGGTTTTTCCAGGTTGGTTTTTCTTTTAATAGCCACATGATGCTAACAACCACATGATTCGTTTTTGAAGGTGGGGGAAACGGCCGTTTCCCATTCTACACCTCACCATCATACCTGCTCTAACGAATAGTGCGTAGGTTTGTTTGGGGAATACTTAGATATTCAACGCCATTTTCTGTGACCAGCACGTCTTCTTCCAGGCTCATCATGCCGCGATCCGGCACGACAACGTGCAGTTCCAGCGTAAAAATATTACCCGCTTCCACCGGCAAGTCGCAAATTCCCGTATAACGCTCCCAACGCGGTCCCAACACGGTGGCGCCATCGTGGGCGACCCGGCCTAGTAAATGACCAAAGGCGTGCATATATTCCGGGTAGCCGTTGGTGACGATGTGGGCGCGGGCGGCGGCGTCTACCTGCCAGCCGGGCACGCCGGGGCGCAGGGCGGCTTCGCCGGCTTTGATAGCCCCGTACACCACGTCAAAGGCGCGTTGGACTTCGGGCGGAACGGCCGTTTCCCCTTCTTCCAACACATACCACATGCGTTGAATGTCGGAGCAGTAATCGTTTTGCTTCACGCCCAGGTCCATATGCAAGGTATGACCCCGCTGCAAGACCACGTCGCCGGGCGCGGCGTGCCCGGAAGCCGATTCCGGCCCGCAAGTGACGATGGGGTTGAAGGGTTTGGGCCAGGCATACCCGAGGTTAAGGGCTTCGATACGGCCGTGGACAAAATCGGCAATCTCCCGCTGAGTCATGCCCGGCCGGACAAACTGCTCCACCTCATCGAACAACGCTTCGGTCGTCATGACAGCCTGACGCACCCGCTCGATTTCCGTCGCGCTTTTGCGCCCACGCAGAGCCGCGATGATGCGCTCGGCGGAAATCAGGCGGTCGGCGTAGGGCGTACCGGTCAGAATGGCTTGCAAGGTGCGGTACATGCCCAGGCTCAGGCCATCGGCGGCCACGTCGTTTTCGGAATAGTTGATGGCGATCTGCGCCGGGTCCAGTTTCGCCAGGGCTTCGCGCAGCGGCTGGCTGACGCCGTGATGGTACTCGATCACGTCATAGAGACCCAAAGCCTGAACGTTGACGGCGTCGAAATGGCCGATGATGCAAACGTGGTCGCCGCGGCGGCTGACGATAAAGGCGGTTTGCCAGGTCACGTCCACATCGGCGATGAGTTCCAGGGCCGGATCGGGCTGGAGGCTGGTTTCACGGACAAAGGTAAGCCACACATCCACCTTCAATTCGTTGAGGATGGTGGTGGCCTGGGCCAATTTTTCTTGGATGAGTGAAAGATTGTTCATAGGTGTTCGAGTTTTAATTATCTTCGCCCACGATGGTTTCGTAGATGGCTTGCAGCTCTTCATCGGAGTAATAATGGATGATAATCTGGCCGCCTTTGCGCTGTTTGTTGATGGTAACGTGGGTACTCAGAGAGCGCTCAAACTGACTTTGCAGGTCCAGCAGTTCGGGCGGTAACGTTTTCTTCGGCCTGGGTTGTGGTTTTTCATCGGCGAGCAGATTATTGACCAAAATTTCGGTCTGGCGCACGCTTAAATTGAGTCTGGCGATTTGATTGAAGGCGTTGTTTTGCATTTCCGGCGTGGGCAAACGCAGCAGTTCACGCGCATGTCGCCCGCTAATCGTCCCATCTAAAATCGCCTGTCGAATTTTGGCTGGCAAATCGAGCAGCCGCACCAGATTAGCCACCGTGGAGCGTCCTTTGCCCACCCGTTTGGCGACTTCTTCCTGGGTCAGGCCGAATTCATCCATAAGCTGCTGGTAGGCGTAGGCTTCTTCCAGGGCGTTCAGGTCGGCGCGCTGGATGTTTTCGATGATCGCCAGTTCCAGCATGGCCTGGGGGGTGGCTTCCTTAACGATGGCCGGAAGTTGTTCCAGACCGGCCAACTGGGCGGCGCGCCAGCGGCGTTCGCCGGCGATGAGGATGTATTGGCCGTCTTGCTGGGTGACGACCAGCGGTTGGATGAGGCCATGCTCAGTGATAGAAGCGGCCAGTTCGGCCAGTTGGGCCTCGTCGAAGGTGGAACGGGGTTGGTGGGGGTTGGGAATCACGGCCGTTACCGGAATCACCCGTATATCATCATGGGACACGGCCGTATCTGCCGTCGGAATTAAGGCGCTTAAGCCACGACCCAATCCTTGTCTTTTGCTCATGCCGTCGTTTCCTTTACCTGGTCCCCTTTGAGGATTTCGGCGGTCAGCACCTGATAGGCCAGCGCGCCGGGGGACGTGGGCGCATAGATGTTGATGGGCTGCCCATAGCTGGGCGCTTCGCTCAGGCGCACGTTGCGCGGCACAATCGTGCGAAACACCTTGCCGGGGAAAAATTTACGCACTTCCTCCACCACCTGACGGCTCAGGTTGGTGCGGCTGTCGTACATGGTCATGATCAGGCCACGAATGGTCAGCGCCGGATTCAGATATTTGCGCACCAGTTCAACGGTTTGCGTAAGCTGCGACAGCCCTTCCAGGGCCAGATATTCGCACTGCACGGGGATGATCACGCCGTCGCGGGCAGCGGTGAGGGCGTTGACGGTGAGCAGGCTGAGGCTGGGCGGGCAGTCTATGAGGATATAATCGTAACGGCCGTTCAGCCCATCCAGCGCCTTTTGCAACCGATATTCCCGCCCGATAGCGTTGACCAATTCCACTTCCGCCCCGGAAAGCGCCGGGCTGGAGGGAACCAGGTCCAGCTTAAACTCCGTCCGCTCCACGCGCACCTCATCCACCGAAGCCTCTTCCAACAACAAATCATAGATAGATTTGTCCAGCGATGATTTGTCCACGCCAATGCCCGACGTGGCGTTGGCCTGCGGGTCTATGTCCACCATCAGCGTGCGCCGGCCGCTGCCGGCCAGGTAAGCGCACAGGTTGATGACGCTGGTGGTTTTGCCCACGCCGCCTTTCTGGTTCACAATCGCGTAAATTTTGGTCATAAAAGCCTTTCGCTGAAATTGAGGATGAGTTCCTGGATGCCGGTCAATTTGGCCTCTATCCCATCCAGTTCCACAGAACGGGCAGCAATTTCGTTGGCAAAACGGCCGGCTTCCCATGGGTTGCCGCCGGTTTGGTGCAGGCGGACGAGAAAAGCGGTGGCAAATATGTCACCTGCGCCGGTGGCGTTCACTTCTTGGGCGCGGCGCGTAGGGATGTGGCGGATTTCGTCTTCAACGTAAATGGTGCAGCCATCGTACCCTTTGGTGACGACCAGCAGGCGCGACCAGGCGCGGTACTGTTCAAGCTGGGCCTCATCGCGCAAATCTTCGTGGCTGAGGATGACGGCCGTTGCCAGTGGCAAAAACTCCCGAGCATCCGGCCAATCGGCGGCATAGACACGGCCGTCTGCGCCCCAGCGCCGCATCCAACCCTGCGGCGTCAACCCAACCAGGCTGCCGCCGAACAGGGTGATCATCGCCGGGTCAATTTCGTTGGCGATGGGGGCCAGGTGGACGATGCTGGCGCGCTGCCAGTCGGCGGGAACGTGGCCGGGCAAGATGGGCGCAGCCTGGGCGTGCAGGGTTTGTATACGGCCGTCCGCCGTGTACACGTTCTCAAAGGTGGTGGTTTGCGCCGCCGGGATGGTGTGCAATTGAATACCGGCCAAATAAGGCTGCCAGGCAAAATCGGCGCCGCTGCTGGTGAGAACGGCCGTGCGGCAGCCCATCGCCTGGGCCAACCGCCCGGAAAACGACACCGTGCCACCCAACTGTGGTCCCTCCGGCGTCAGGTCCTTACTCACATGTCCAATTGCCAGGTAATCAATGTGTGTCATGCCGCAGAAATTCTAACATATAGCGAAAGCGAGAGCGAGAGCGCTATTAGCTGTTGGCTATTGGCTGTTGGCTATTGGCTGTTGGCTGTTGGCTGTTGGCTATTGGCTTTTAGCTATTGACTATTAACCATTCCCCTCCCCTCTAGCCCCCACTCTCCCCTTC
>CALFEW010000282.1 GCA_937958365.1 uncultured Chloroflexota bacterium
CAGTTCGCCAAAGGAACGATTGGAGTCGTCCAATTGTGTCAGAAAGACAACGAGGGTAACGGAAAAGATGAGAACGGCCGAAAAAGTCACCAACCAGGCAATCAGAGCAATTGGTCCTTTGGACATGGTGTTATCAAATTGGTAATGCAGACGTTCGCGCCGGGTTATTTGCCTCAAGGTTATCCTCCAATCAATGTTAGCTAGCCAGAAATTAGGGTTTACAGGGTAACAAGTATTTCATATGGGTTTGTTTCCGACACTGAACCATTTGTCACCCTGAGGAGATGTGGACTTCAGACCCGATTTGAGAGCCTGTCTACCCCTTGTACCGTTCCTTGACGTCTACGGCCGTTACATAACGCATGGCCGTTTGGGCGCTGGTCCAACCAAACCAGGCCATCAGCTCATCTACGCTGTAACCTAGCCGGGCCATTTTGGTGGCGCACGTATGGCGGCAGTCATGGGCCGATAGTTTTTTAGCCATGCCTAAATTTTTCCCCAGCCAGGCAACCCGCTCGCTCAGGCGCACCCGGTTCAGCCCTTCGCCCAGCAGGTGGCCGCCTTCGCCGCTTTTCAGCAGCCGGGTGGTGGCTAAAATCAACGGCCCGTCCGGCAGCAGGGCAGGGGGGTACAGCGACGCCACATAATACGAGGCGACTTCGCGCGTTTTTGCCGTTAACTTGTGCGTGGTCCATTCGTGGCTTGTGCCTTTCACTTTTGGCCGGTAGAAACGCATCTCGCCGGTCGCCTGATCAATGTCGCCAACTTTGAGCAGGGCCACTTCGCTGGCGCGCAGGCCATGGTCGAGCAGCAGGCACATCAGCAGGGCATCGCGGTAAGCTTGTGGCGAGTTATTCAGGGGGTGTTTGAGGGCAACGGCCGTGTCATCATCCAGCAGCGTCGCCTTTTGTTTCTTAGTCGAGCGGCGCGTCACCACCGTGCTTTGTTTACGACCCGTCTCGCGGTACGCATAGGTCACTTCATCCATGCGTGTCTGGGCGCGCTGCTCATCCACATTCTGGCCGCTGGCCCGCGAATACCCTTTCACCGTCTGAATCAACATGCCTTCCTCGCGGGCAATCACGTTGGCTTTCACGGCCATGGTGGCGTACACCTTCACCGTCGAGAGCCGGGCATTGACGGTGGCGATGGCGTAGCCTTCACCCAACTGCCACTGGACAAACCCTTCGATGATGCCCCAGGTGACGCCGCGCCAGGCGGCCGGGTTGGTTTGGAAGTCGGCGCCGTGCGTCAGTTCCAGGCCGACGTCCAGCAGATATTCGGCAAACAGTTCCAAATCCCGTGCGTGGCGTTTGATGGTGTTGGCCGACTTTTCACTCAGATAGCGTTGGAAGAGGTTCTGGCCGGCGACGCGGTTGGCAATCTGTCCGGCCATCTCTAACGGTGACGGTTCGATGAGTTGCAGCGACTGGTTGGCGGCGGTACGGCCGTCGCCCATTGGCACAATTTCTCTGGGAGTCAGGTTTTGTTCGTCCATGGAGCCAAGCATAACACAAAAGAATAAATCTGTACATACACATAAAATATGGACGGTTATTTGAGGGGTTTAAATACTCTCATTATGATACAATCCTGGCACAGCATCAACTGGCGATGGTAACATTTCATGGCGCTGTATGTGAAACGGCCGTTTAGCGCATCCGTTTTCAGGGTGCATTCGATAACTCCTGGTACTAAATGAATAACTTCAATCTAAAAACAATGCCCTATCCGGTACAACTGCTGATCAGCGGCCTCGCTTATGGCGGCGGTCTGCTGATCGGCAATATCCTCAGTTTCCTCTTGTTTGAGCAGATTCCGCCAAACTGGTTTACCTATGGCAACCCGGTGATTCGGCTGGTTGCGGGCGTGGTGTTGGCCTTTTTTATTGCCGGTTTAGGCGGTCTATTGGGTGGCGCGATTGGGGGATGGACGCTGCCGCTGATGGCAAAGCGCGGTGATCCGTGGGGCTATGCCTGGCGCAGTGGCCTCACCTTTGGGGTTGGGTATGGGCTGCTGCTGTTCCCGGTCATTTTGATGACCTCTCTGTTGGCCTTCTACGACGTTGCTTATACCCCGGTGTTTGTATTTGCTTTGCTGTTTGGTCTGGTCGGCCTCTTCTTTGGCAGCCTCATGGGGGTATCTTTGGGGCGTTGGACCATTGGGCGGCATGTGTGGCCTGTGACCGGGTGGAGCGCCGCCGGGTTTGGTTTTGGCGGCGTCATTTTAGGGGCGGCTATCTGGCGCTTTATTTTTAGCATGGACCAGGGTCAGGTGGAATTTGGCCCTTACGGCTGGTTATTGGCGGGGCTGTTTTTCTTTGCCGGATTCGGCGGGCTGGGGCTGGCAATTGCTTATCATCGGCTGGGGATGCAGGCCGAGAGTGTGTTGGCGCCGATACGGAAGCTGACACAACAGGCGTGGCGGCGGCGCTGGTCGGTGGTTGTGCTGGTTATTCTGCTGCTGGCGATCCTTTTTCGGCCGGTGGTCTCGGCTTTGGGTGATTTGTTAACGCCGGTTGATGCTGGCTTATCGGCGGTGTTGGCGTTGCCCACGACGGGCACTCATTGGCTGGAGACTGTGCCGGTAACGGCCGTTTTGCCCCCACACTCCCCCCCCCCTCTGCCCCCCAAC
>CALFEW010000283.1 GCA_937958365.1 uncultured Chloroflexota bacterium
CAATATGAGGTATGAAATGAATGAGTTAACCCCTGAAAAAATACACGAAGAAGTGAAGGCGCGATACGGCCGTATCGCCGACGAGTTTAAGTTGGAACTGTCTGCTTCCTGCTGCGGCGACGGCAGCGATAGCGCCTGCTGCGGCGACAGTGGCAGCGCCAGCGCCGAAGGTCTGTTTGCCAACCTGTACCAGAGCGACACCAGTTGGCTGCCACAGGATGTCACCGGCCTTTCGCTTGGCTGCGGCGACCCCATTACCCTGGCCGAACTGGAACCGGGACAAACCGTCCTGGACCTGGGTTCAGGCGGCGGCATTGACTGCTTCATGGCTGCGCGTCAGGTAGGGCCAGAAGGCTACGTCATTGGCGTGGACATGACCGACGCTATGTTGGCAAAAGCCAATCGCAACAAGGCAGCGGTCGGGCTGGAAAACGTGGAATTTCGCAAAGGTCAGATTGAGGCGCTGCCGGTGGAGGCGAACACGGTGGACGTGATCATTTCCAACTGTGTCATCAACCTCAGCCCAGACAAAACGGCCGTCTTTCGTGAAGCCTTCCGTGTCCTCAAACCGGGCGGTAAACTGGCGGTCTCCGATGTCGTCACCCTGGGAAAATTTACGCCGGAAGAACGCGCCAATATGGCCGCCTGGACCGGCTGCATCACCGGCGCGGAAGACGTCGCCGATTACGTGGCCGCCATGAAAGCTGCCGGGTTTACGGCCGTTTCCGTGCGCGACAAAGCCCGTCCGGACGTAGAACTGGCCGATTCGCCGCGCCTGACCGGGGTAACGCGGGTATTGAGTGGTCGGGTAACGGCCGTGAAGCCCCGCTAAAACGCAAAAACGGCGCGGACATTTTGTCTGCGCCGTTTTGTAGATTGGACCAATCTCAAAGATTGGTCCAATCTGTACCGGATCATTTTAGGTGGTTACTTAAAACGGAATGTCGTCTTCTTCGTGAGCCGCAGCGCCGCTGTATTCTTCGCCACCGGCCGCGCCGCCACCATCATCAGCCCGGCCGCTTAAGAAGCGAACCGTGTCGGCCACGACTTCAAAGTTTGCGCCGATAGTGCCATCTTGCCGCGTCCAAAGGCGGGGGCCACCCGTATTCGGGTCTGGTTTGATGCGTCCCTCCACCAACACTTTGCTGCCTTTGGTGAGGTATTGGTTGGCGGTTTCCGCCTGACGCCGCCATACTTCGATGCGGAACCAGGTGGTTTCGTCGTGCTGCTGCCCATCCTGGCCGGTCCAACGTCGTGAAGAAGCGATGCTGAAATTGGTAACGGCCGTGCCATCGGGCATGTACCGCATCTCCGGATCACGCCCCAGATTGCCCACGATGATAATTTTTTGATACATGAAACTCTCTCCTTATTTTGAACGCAAAACAAAACTGGTTGATGAAATGCGTTGAAACGCTGCAAAATAGTATCACAGTTTTTGTTCCTGCTGCAACAAAATGATGACCATAATTTTCGGTCAACTTACCTTCTTGATTGTAGCACGCTTGTTCTATTTTGACAATTTTTGCCACACCCAATTCCAGAGAAAAAGAGGCGCGAGTTAGTAAAAACCCGCGCCTCTTTTGTAAATCGAACGAGCGCTCGAAGCTTTGTTTGGGGATTAAAGGCTTATACCCAGCCGCGTAAACGAACCGCTTCAGCCACCCGATTGACGGCGACCAGATAAGCCGCTACGCGGTTGTCTACCTTCTTGATTTGAGCCATTTCATGGACAGCCAGGAAAGCAGTGGTGATCTTCTTGTCTAACCGGTCATTCACCATCGTCTCATCCCAGTAGAACTGGTAAGCGTTCTGAACCATCTCGAAATACGAAACGATGACGCCGCCAGCATTGCACAGGAAATCGGGGATGATGTAAATGCCCTTGTCGTTTAAGATGTTGTCGGCTTCCGGCGTCGTGGGGCCGTTGGCCAACTCGGCCACAATTTTGGCCTTGATCTGGGCGGCATTCTGGCCGGTTAACTGGTTTTCAATAGCTGCCGGAATCAAGATGTCTACGTCTAGTTCCAGCAAATCTTTGTTATTGATGCTGTCTGCGCCGGGGCAGCCAACGACTTTGCCTGTTTGTTGCAAGTGTTTCACCACGTCGTCTGGATTGAGGCCGTGGGCATTGTAGATGCCGCCAAATTCATCGCTGACGGCCACAACTTTCAGGCCAAATAAGTCATGGGCC
>CALFEW010000284.1 GCA_937958365.1 uncultured Chloroflexota bacterium
GATCATGGCGGTCATTGCCCACATGCAGGCCAACATGCGGGCGCTGAGCGCCGATGTGGTGCTGGTAGCCAAAGCCAACGCCGGAATGCCCTGTTACCGCGACGGCCGTACCGTCTACGACGCCACGCCTGAAGATATGGCGGCTTACGCGACGGCCGTTCACCGGTTAGGGGCGCAAATCATTGGCGCTTGTTGTGGCAGCACGGCCGTTCACATCGCCGCCATCGCCAATGCCCTGCGCCAGCCGGCGTAATCCGTATTCCGAAATCCGTAAGCCGTTGTGGGTCAGCACACCGAACGCGGCGCACGGAATACCGAATACGGTACTCGAGATTAGACACTGGAAATCGAACCAGTCTCCAAACTCATCCACTTTTGTCATTACTGTTGTGCAAAAAGTCGTAATAATCGGGTGTTTTATTTGTACAAATCGCCTCTATAATGACAAACGTGGATGAATGAGAAACCCATTAAGGCTTTGCTCCCGAAGACGGCCGTTCCCAGACCCCTCCACAGCGTAACGGCCGTCTCATCATCACAGCAATTTCAAACAATCCGACCACACGAATCTGATAGCCATTCAGTAAATTAACCACTTCAGGGTGATGATTGGTGATGACTGCGCTTACCACTCGCCAACGAGATATGCTTCATTTGCTGCTGGAATCGTCTGCGCCACTGGGTGCGGCCGATCTGGCGGAACGGATGCAGTTGACGCCGCGACAGGTGAACTATGGCCTTAAGGGGCTGCGTTCCTGGCTGGCGCAGCGCAACGTCAACCTGGAAGTGACGCCAGGCGTCGGCGCGGGACTTGCCTGCTCGCCAGACCAGCAGCGCGCCCTGGAGCGTGAATTAACGGCCGAAGCCAACTTCCAGCTCGTTTTGTCCGTCGAGCAGCGCCAGCAATTGATCGCCTTGATCTTGCTCGTCGCCAACGAACCGCTGATTTTGTACCAACTGCAACAACTGGCCCAGGTTTCACGCACGACCATTCTCAAAGACCTGGACGCGGTCGAAAGCTGGATTCAATCGCTGGACCTGAAGCTGGAACGGCGGCAAAACTACGGCGTCTGGATTCAGGGGTCGGAAAAATTACAACGTCAGGCGTTGGCCGCTTTTCTATGGGGACAAACGTCTCTTGGGCAGCCGCTGACGGCAATGACGCACACGCAAGGTCTGGTGTTTGAACTGGACAGCGACGCCGGTTTGCTGCCCATCGTGGAGCAGGCCAACAAAATCATTCGTGGTTGGGACACCACACGCACCTTTGGGCAGGTGACTTACGCGGAAGATCAGCTTGGCGGCCGGTTTACCGACGACGCCGTGCTGTACCTGGCGATGGTGCTGGCCATCCAGACGGAGCGGGTAAAGTCGGGCAAGATTGTGGATTTGCCGGAACTGTTGTGGTCCTGGCTGCGCGATCTGGAGGTATGGGCAACGGCCGTGCAAATTTCCAAACACCTCGGCCGTCACGTTCATGGCAGTTGGCCGGACAGCGAAATCGCCGCCATTGCCATGCACATCCTCACCGCCCCCCGCAACGAACGCTGGCCCGGCGACCTGGAAATTGACCAAAAGTTCACCCAATTGATTGACGAGCTGGTCAGGCGCGCCGTGGCGGCTTATGGCCTGCCACACCTGGATCAAGACAAAACGCTGCGTGACGGCCTGGTTATTCACATCATCCCCGCCTGTTTGCGCCACCGTTTTGGCCTGTGGCTGCCCACTTCTTCGCCGGTCACAACCCTGTCGGAAAAGTATCCATTCGAGCGAGACCTGGCCTTTTCATTAGCTGAAGTCATTTGGGAGCAAACGGCCGTTTCCCTGCCCGAAAGCGAAATCAACAACATCGCCATGCTGCTGCGCGCCGCCTACATCCGCGAGCGGCCCAACCGCGTTCAGGAAGTTGTCGTCGTCTGCCCCAGCGGCATGGCCTCCGCCCAATTGTTGGTGGCGCGCCTCAAGACGCGCTTCCCCCGACTGGGCATTGTGCGCGTCATCTCCATGCGCGAACTGAATCGGGACCTCTTGGACACCGCCGAACTGATCATCACCACCGTGCCACTGCATGGCAACGTCGCCGACTATCAAGGCAAAATTATTCAGGTTCACCCACTGCTGCTGCCTGAAGACATCGAAAAGATCACCCAATGGCTGGCCTGACGGCCGTAGCCCTCAATTTATCTACAAAAACGCTCCGGACGTTTTTTGTATGCGGGAAATACCCGGGACATTTCGCCGCAGCTTTATCAATCAACCGGCCAGCCAGACAACTGGTCGGCCACCTTATTGAATTGTGGTCCGCATAGATTATGCA
>CALFEW010000285.1 GCA_937958365.1 uncultured Chloroflexota bacterium
GAGGAGTTGTTTGTTCCGGGCGAAGATTACCATCGTACCCGGCATGAGAAGATATTTATTGCCGCTAACGCCAGCCGTCTGATTCCTGTGGACCTGGAAGAAAGCGTTAATGCGTTGATGGCGTCGGCGCAGCGCAATGACCGGGAAGCGATTTTGCGTGGTTTGTGTAACCTGATCCCGGAATATGAACCGATGGGTGGCGTGGTGGCCGTACCTAAAAAAACGGCCGTGCGCGCGCCGGAGGATGCGCCGCTGCGTCCCTTTACGCTGCGCCCAGATACGGCTGAGGTGAATGTCTAGTATCCGTATTCGGTGTTCCGTATTCGGTGTTCCGTAGGGCGCTCCCTCTGGCAAACGCCATCGGAACACGGAATACGGATTTCGGGTTACGGGTACCAGGGTCTGTAATAGAACAGGTGCTATCAAGAGCTTATAGGTTTTTCCCTCTCCCCAACCCTCTCCTAGCGGGAGAGGGGGCAGGGGGGAAGTGATAGTTGCGAGGGCAGTTTGAAGCAGCAGCCTATGGCCGCCAGCCATGAATTTACGCAAGCATTAACGACCGGGTCGTGGCCAGATGTGGCGACGGCCCGGTTGCTTTTAAGCTGTTTTGCCGCTTATCCCACCGTCGGCCTGCGTTCGGAACAGGCTGCGTCTATAGACGCCAGGGTCGTGTATGATTGGCTGATGGCGCAGGATTTAGGCCCGTTCGGTTTTGTGGCGATGGGGTCTGTCTGGCCGGAATTGGCCCGAATGCTGCGGGCAGACGCTTATTCAGCGATGGCGGAAATGAGCCTGCGTATGAACAACGTGCAGGAAATCAGCGCGGCGTTGACGGCGGCAGGGATAACGGCTTTGTGGCTGAAGGGGGTGGCGCTGCAAACGATTTACCCGGAAGCCTGGCTGCGGACGATGTCGGACGTGGACGCCTGGCTGTCTGCGGAGACGGTAGCTGCGGCGCTGGCCGCTCTGCAAGCCAAAGGGTATCGCCTGCACGCCGGTCGGGAGGAACGGCCGTTGGCCTTGCAGCAGATATCCCACGGTGAACTGAAATTAACCCGGTTGGGGGAGTATCCGCAGCTTGTGGAGCTGCACTGGGGGCCGTTGGCCGGCTGGTGGATGGTGCGCACAGCGCAGGTGGACAGCGCGACGATGTGGTCGCGCCGGGAACCGCTGCCAGGTGTGCCCGGCGGGTATCAGTTGGAAGCCAATGACATGGTGATACAGGTGGCCGTTCATCTGGCGGTGAATCATCATTTTCAGGTGGGGGCGATACGCGGGCTGATAGACATTGCCCTGACGGCGCAGAAGCGGGGGGTGGATTGGCAGGTGGCGGCGGAACGGGCGAAGGCCTGGCGGGTGGGTACGGCCGTTTACACCGTGCTGGTTTTGTTGGACGATTTGATTGGCGTGCCGGGCATGGCTGAAGCGGTGAAGGGGATACGGCCGTCGGCTTTGCGCCGCTGGCTGCTGCGCCGCTTTGTGACGCCGGAGAGCGTGCTGGCGGGGCAGGATTGGCGGCATGGCTGGCAGCGGTATTGGCTGCTGCTGCTGCTGGTGGACCGGCCGCGGGATATGGTCCGGTTGGTGTTGCGCACGTTGTGGCCGGAACCGGCATGGCTGGCGGCGCGGTATGGGGAACCGACGGGGTACGGCCGTCATTTGTGGCGGTTGGTGAAGGGGGAAGGGGTGTAGGGCTGGGGCCTGGCGCAGTTTGTACCGGGTGATCGTAGAAATCAGTATGGTTGCAGATTGATGAATGGGACGCGGATAAACGCCGATGCGGCCGATTTTCGCGGATAAAAACCTTCACTGGCAGCCTGTCGGAAAAGGTAACTACTTACCACGGAGACACGGAGGGCACAGAGATTAAACCTGTAAAACCTCCGTGTTCTCCGTGCCTCCGTGGTGAAATCCCAGAGAGGCTTAGTGGTTACCGGAAAAGTAGAAATGGATACACGGATAACACGGATTGAACGGATTTACACCGATTTTGTAAGGGTCAGGATTTGGTTGGAAGCGCTGTCATTCCTTCGACAGACTCAGGACAAGTTCTGACGAGTCTTCGAGGAAGAATCCCCATGCTGCCGACAAATGGGGATTCTTCGCTCCGCAGACTCCGCTCAGAATGACATAGTCGTAGTAATGCCAGTAGCCGCGGTATCCTTACCGCGTTGCCGCCAGCGCGGTAAGGATACCGCGGCTACAAAATGTAAGGGGCATTGTTTTATTTCTGATGTAATGCCAGCCAGAAATCAGATACAATTGCCGGTATGATTCGCCATACCAGCGCTGCCATCATACAGTGGGAATGGGTGTTCCTGCTGTTTTTTTTGCCGCTTACCTTTTTGGGGATGGGGTGGCAAACGGCCGTACTCGTTGTCATTTTGCTGTTCTGGCTGCTGCGCCGGGTGGGGACTGGTCACTTTGTCCCGCCGACGCCGTTGAACGTCTCGTTGCTGCTGCTGCTGTTTATGGTGTTGGTGAGTTTGTACGCCACGTTTGACATCCCGTTTAGCTTTGGCAAGGTGGTGGGGGTGTGGTATGGCGCAGCGATTTATTTTGCCTGGACGGATTGGGCAGGGGGATCGCCGAAACGATTGGCCTGGGCGGTGGCGGGTGTGTTGGCGGCCGGGCTGGCGGTGGTGGGGCTGAGTTTGTTGGGCACAAGCTGGCCGCGTAAACTGCCACTGTTGGGTCAGGTGGTCAGCGCTGTGCAGGCGCTGCTGCCGTCGCGTTTGCTGACGCTGGGCGGGCCGGACAGCGGTTTTAATCCGAACCAGGTGGCGGGGGTGCTGTTGTGGGCAGCGCCGCTGGCGCTGGCAGTGACCTGGACGGCCGTTGGGCATTTTGCGGCTGTCAGGCGGCGGCTGCGCACTTTTCCGGCAACTGTGCTGCTGTTGTTTTTGGTGGGCAGCCTGCTGGTGTTGACCGGGACGCTGGTTCTGACGCAGTCGCGGGGCGGTTTGTTGGGGTATGGCGCCGGGCTGCTGCTGATGGCGGGTCTGGCGGCGCTGCGGCGATTTGGGCGCTGGCGGCTGGCGGCGGCGCTGCTGCTGGCGCTGGTGGCTGTTGCCGTGATCGTACAAACGCAGGGCGCGTCGGTTCTGACGTCGGCGTTGTTTGCTCAGGTGGGCCTGCCCACTGGGGAAGGCGCGGCGCCGGCGGATGGGATCAATACGTTGAACGGCCGTATGGA
>CALFEW010000286.1 GCA_937958365.1 uncultured Chloroflexota bacterium
GGCCGTGCTGGCCCATTGGCGCAGACATCGAGTGGATCGAGCGCCGCTCGACGACGTTTGTCGAAGATTATTTTACGCTGGAGGAACAGGCGTTGGTGGGGCAGGCGGCCGGCGAGATGCGTGATGTGTTGGTAACGGCCGTTTGGAGCGCCAAAGAGGCTGTGCTGAAAGCCTTACACCTGGGCCTGACGGTGGATACCTGTTACGTGGAATGCCTGATTGCGCCGCTGGCGGAACGGCCGTCTACCTGGACCCCGTTTGCCATTCGCTGCAACAACGGCCGCTTACCACAACCGGCGCCACAGTTCACCGGCTGGTGGCGCACCTGGGAGAATTTTGTCCTGACGCTGGTGGTACAGGAAGAAAGTCAACTGGTCGAGTAGTCCGATAATAGTTGGGCAGTTGAGTGCCCGACTGCCCGACCCTAAAACCCAAAACTAAATAGACCAATCAGAGGAGCTATTATGGTTCGAGAAATGGATGATTATTTGCAGGATTTGCGCCAGCGCAAGGCGGACAGCCTGGCCACTGAAAAGGACGTGGCGCAGCAACATAGCAAAGGACGATTGACAGCCCGCGAGCGCATTGACCTGTTGTTTGACCCCGGCACGTTTGAGGAAATAGATTCGCTGGTGCTGCCGCGTTACGAAACCTATCTGGGTGGCAAGGAGTCCCGGTATGGCGACGGCGTGGTGACAGGTTTTGGGTTGATAAACGGCCGTCACGTCTTCATCGCCGCGCAAGACGTATCGGTCATGGGCGGTTCGCTGGGCGAAATGCACGCCAATAAAATCGTTAAGGCCATGCGCATGGCCCTGGAATACGGTTGTCCCTTCATCGCCCTCAACGATTCCGGCGGGGCGCGCATTCAGGAAGGTGTAGACAGCCTGGGCGGCTACGCCAAAATCTTCGACGCCAACTGCGAAGCTTCTGGCGTCATTCCGCAGCTTTCGCTCATCATGGGACCATGCGCCGGCGGCGCTGTCTACTCTCCGGCCCTCACCGACTTCGTTTTCATGACCGAGAACAGCTTCATGTTCATCACCGGGCCGGATGTGGTCAAATCGGTCATGCAGGAAAATGTCACTCTGGAAGATTTAGGCGGCGGCCTCATCCACAGCCACGAAAGCGGCGTCTGCCACTTCCTCACCCAGGACGACCGCACCTGCCTGAATCGGGCGCGGCAGTTGCTCAGCTACCTGCCATCGAACAACAAAGAAGACCCGCCCTACGTGCAGCCATTGGACGATCCCAACCGGCGCTGCCCGGAACTGGAAACAATCGTGCCCACCGATCCCCACAAACCCTACGATGTGCATCAGGTCATCACCAGCATCGTGGACGACGGCGCATTTTTTGAAGTCCACCAGCTTTGGGCGGAAAACATGGTCGTCGGGTTTGCCCGGCTGAACGGCTGGGTGATCGGCATCGTGGCCAACCAGCCGATGGTGCTGGCGGGCTGCATAGACATCAAGGCGTCCATCAAAACGGCCCATTTCATCCGTATTTGCGACGCCTACAACGTCCCCATCCTGACACTGCAAGACGTGCCCGGTTTCCTGCCCGGCACGGATCAGGAGTACGGCGGCATTATCCGCAACGGGGCGCGCATGATTTATGCTTACAGCGAGGCGACCGTGCCTAAACTCATGGTTATCCTGCGCAAAAGTTATGGCGGCGCCTACTGCGTGATGAGCAGCAAGGGGCTGCGTGGTGACTTGCTCTATGCCTGGCCCAACGCCGAAATTGCGGTGATGGGCGCGGAGGGCGCGGTCAACATCTTGTTCCGGCGTGAATTAAAAGCGGCCGAAAATCAGAAGGGCAAGCGCGAGGAATTGGTTGATAACTACGAGCGCAAGTTTAACAACCCTTATGTTGCGGCGTCACGCGGTTTGATAGATGACGTAATCGAGCCAAAAGATACACGGCGCGTATTGATCCGCAGCCTGGAAGTGTCGCTGTCGAAGCGGGAACGGCACGCGCCGAAGAAACACGGGATCTCGCCGATGTAGTCGAATAGCCGAGTAGTCTGCTAGTCGAGTAACCCACTACCAGATAACAAGACGATTCGACCAAGAGGAGCAGGTATGTTTAAGAAAATCTTGATCGCCAATCGCGGCGAGATTGCTACCCGGATTATCATTACGTGCCGGGAAATGGGGCTGTATACCATTGCCTTGTACGAAGCGCCGGATCAAGGCTCGCGGCATGTGCGTATTGCCGATGAATG
>CALFEW010000287.1 GCA_937958365.1 uncultured Chloroflexota bacterium
GATTCCCCCGCGAGGCCATGCTGCGAATAAACATGCCGGGGTCGCCCGCCAGATCGCGCATACGCACGCGGTCGCCCAACAAGGCCCCGCCGGTAAACGGACTGCTGGGATCCACGGCAATCACCCCCACCCGCTGATCCAGGCGACGAAAAGCTTTGGCCAGTTCGTTGACCAGGGTGCTTTTGCCGGCGCCGGGCGGTCCGGTGATGCCAATGATGTGCGCCTGACCGGTGTGCGGAAAGAGAGCGGTAACGGCCGTTTCTGCGGCCGTTTCGCTGTTTTCCACCAGGGTAATCAACCGCGCAATGGCGCGCGGCCGTCCCTGTCGCACCTGCGTCAGCAGATCATCCACGCTGCACAGCCTCCCGGACAAACGTGACGATCTCTTCCGTGCTGGCTCCGGGACCAAATACGCCGGCCACGCCCATTTCCTTTAGCACCGGCAAATCATCGCCAGGGATGATGCCGCCCAGGAAAACCGGCACGTCGGCCATGTCGTTTTCGCGCAGCAAAGCCATCACTCGCTCAGTTAAAGGCAGGTGCGCCCCGGATAAAATGCTCAGACCAATGGCATCCACGTCTTCTTGCAGCGCGGCTTCCACAATCATTTCCGGTGTCTGGCGCAGACCGGTATAGATAATTTCCATCCCGGCGTCGCGCAGCGCGCGCGCTACCACTTTTGCCCCGCGATCATGTCCATCTAATCCGGGCTTTGCAATCAAAATTCGCGGAGTATGTTCTTCTACCATCAATTCACCTTACTCTCTAATCTTTAGTCTCATGTCTCCAGCCGCTTTTATTGACACATCCACGAATTATACCGGGTGCGCCATACTTTATCGAATAACGAGAAAATAAAAAAATCTGGCTAACTGCTTGCAATCTTACCCGGTTCTGGACTATACTCTTATGTAATACTGTTATGTAACCTTGTCAATTGGCCGGTAAAATTCATCCGCAGGAGGGTGTCTTATGCGTAAACTTATAAAATCTCCCATTTGGTATCTCGCAGTATTGCTGTTCATCGGCGTGATTGCGCTGGCAACGGCGCAAACAACGGCAGCCCAAGACCGGGCAGCAACGGGCATCGTAATGACCGGGGCCTTAAATGTGCGATCCGGGCCGGGCCTGGAATTTGGCATCGTCGCTACCGCCTATCAGGGACATGCGGTGGCCGTGTTGGGTCGCAGCGGCTTCAACACGTGGGTGCAGGTGCGCACGTTTGCCGGCGTCGTTGGTTGGTCCAATTCCAACTACATGCAGATGAACGTGCCGCTCAATAACCTGCCTGTCGTTGGCGCGGCGCCTGTGCCGCCGGGGGCAACACCCATTCCCACGACGGCCATTGGCGTCGTAAACACGGGCGCGGTAAACGTCCGTTCTGGGCCAGATTACACGTATTCGATTGTGACGATTGCCTACCAGGGCTACACCTTTACGCTGCTAGGGCGTACAGCCGATAATGCCTGGGTGCGTGTGCGCATGGTAGACACAACCGAAGGTTGGGTCAATGCCAGCGCCTTAAACACCAACGTTCCCATAGCCAGCCTGCCGGTTGCAGCCACGCCCGCCCCCCCGGCGACCGGGCCAACGGCCGTTGTCAACACCGGCGCGCTCAACGTCCGTTCCGGGCCAGGCATCCAATTTTCGACGGTAACGGCCGTCTACAACGGTCATATCGTCACGATGCTGGGCCGCAACGCAGACAGCAGTTGGGTCAAGATTCGTGTGTTTAGCGGCCAGGAAGGCTGGGTCAACGCCAGATTCCTCAATCCGAACACCCCCATCGCCAACCTGCCGGTGCTGGATGGCTCCACCACCACACCCCCGACGGCGACCGCCCTGGTCAATACCGGCGCGCCCCACGTGCGTTCCGGGCCTCGCCTGCATTTCCGCACTTTGGCAGCGGTGT
>CALFEW010000288.1 GCA_937958365.1 uncultured Chloroflexota bacterium
GGTCCCAATCTGGATAAAGCTCCCGTGGCCCCGCCCCGACGATGACCTTGACGCCGCTATCCCGAAAGTTCAACGCCTGCGGCCGGCCTTGTATGCCATAGCCCAACACGGCGACAACTTTGTTGTTCAAGATAGACATGTCTACGTCGTCGTCACGATATACTTTTTCAGACTCCATGCTTAAACCTCCAGAAACTATCAGAATGGTTCAATCTCCAAGATTGAACCATTCTGACAATAGACTACCACGTCACCTTGTGGTGCTTTTCCAATCTAGCCGGATCGTCAAAGCGTGAGAGAGGCAGCTTATCAATGAAGAACGATGTTTGCCCGGTCATAATGTAGCGGGCGATGTCGCGGCCGATGGTCGGCCCTTCGATGACCCCGTTGCCGCCCGCGCCAATCGCCAATACATACCCGTCCACCGAGGTTGGCCCCAAGACCGGCATGTAATCTTTCGGTTCGGCGCGGTAGCCAACCCAGTCGTTGGCGACGGAGGATTCCAGCAGGCGGGGATAATGCTGCATCAATTCTTCGGTCAGGAAATCCCAGAAATAGGGGTCGGTGCCGCCGGTCATGGGCAGTTCGTCCGGGTTCCACAGGCCAGCGTGGTCGGGATTGTTGAGATCCATCGTCAGGTGGGCTTTGCAGATGAAGACATTGTCCTTGTCTTTGCGGGCGTAGAAGCGCGGGTACTTCAGCACCGGGAAGGGATAGCCCAGGTTTTGCGCCGGTTCCAGAATGAACACTTCGGCTTTGGTGTGGATGATGGGCAAATCGAGGCCCACTTTTTGACCAAAGAAAGGCGCCCAGGGGCCGGTGGCGTCTACCAACACGTCCAGGTCGAAGTGGCCTTTGTTGGTGTCTACGCCGGTGACTTTGTTGCCAACCATGTTGACCGTTTGCACTTCCGTGCCGATCATGACGGTGGCCCCTTTTTCCCGCGAGAGGCGGGCCAGGGTGTTGGAGATCATGGTGGGGTCGAAGAAACCGTCATCGGGGCTGTAAGCCGCGCCCAACACGCCCTCCAGCGTCAGGTCGGGGATGATGGTGCGGATTTTTTCCGGGTCTTTCCAGTATTCGGCCTGGTAGCCGGAGGCGACGGCCAGGTCTACGGCCTGGAGGGCGTACTTTTCGTATTCGGGGTACGGGGCGATGAGCAGCGTGCCGGTTTTTTCAAAACCAGTGGAGCCGGGGAACTGCTTTTCCAGGTCGGTGTAGAATTTGAAGCCAAAGAGGCGGATGGACCAGAATTCGTGCGGCACAGAGTCGTCTATGAGGCAGTGGGTGCCGGCCGATTTGGCCGTTGTGCCGGAGCCGATGGTGTTCTTTTCAAAGAGAATTACTTCGGCGTCTTCGTAATAGTGGGTGAGGTGGTAGGCAACGGCCGTGCCAATAATGCCGCCGCCCACAATGCCAATGCGCTTTTTTGTCATGTTCTATTCTCCTAATTCTTTGTAATGGAACGCGCCTTGATTGCCGCAATCAGGGCGGGAACAAATTGATACAGGTCGGCGTGAACGCCGTAATCGGCCTGGGCGAAGATGCCCGCGCCCTCATCCTTGTTGACGGCGACGATGAGTTTGGAATCGCGGATGCCGATCATGTGTTGGATGGAGCCGGAGATGCCCAGGGTCAGGCAGAGGTCGGGCGACAATTTGAGGCCGGACAGCCCTAACCATTCGGGGAACCAGTCGCGCTCTGAAGAGACGGGGCGCGAGCAGGCCACCTGCCCGTTGAGCAGTTGGGCCAGTTCTTCGGCCAGGGCCAAATCTTCGCGGGCTTTCACACCCTGGCCGACGTCTACGATGACAGGGGCGTCTTGCAGCCGACGGCCGTTTTCCCGTTTTTCGTTATTTTCCAACACGCGCAGCCGGGGCAGGTTGATCGTGACGGTCGCCGGGACAACTTCGGCCGTTTTGCCGGGGAA
>CALFEW010000289.1 GCA_937958365.1 uncultured Chloroflexota bacterium
AGTCCGGCTGAATCCACTTCAGGCCGTAATCGGCCAGGGGCAGGCTTTGGAAGAAAGGGGATCCCAGGCCCAGCGGGTGAATGGCGGAGCAGATGTCATGGTGGAAACCGGGTAGGGTCAGTTCGGCGGTGCGCATCCCGCCGCCGATGGTCGGTTTGGCTTCCAGCAGCAGCACGCGCTGACCCTGCCGCGCCAGGGTAATACCTGCCGCCAGCCCATTTGGGCCGGACCCCACGATAATTGCGTCGTATTCAGCCATAAAAAATTAGGAATGATGAAAGATGAATGACGAGGGGTCCGACTCCTTCATTCTTCATCCTTTCTTAAACAGCCGTCTCGTCAGGTGGATGGGCAGGTAGACCGCGGAACGAATGGCGGCATTATGCCAGATATTGCCCGCTTCTGACCACTGCATTTTTTTGTCTATGCAAACGGCCGTTAACGTTGGCTGGCGGTTGGGTGAACCAAAATGGGCGGCCAGGTTGCTGAGGGTGTCGAACCAGAATTTGTCTTCCGCTTTGTGGCCGAAGCCGAGGCGGAAGGTGGTCTCGTACATGGGGTCGCTGGCGCGAATGAGGGCTTGAATCTGGATAACCGTTATGCCCTCGTCGGCGCTGGCGCTGAAGGTGATCATGCCGGCGAACATGTGGCCCTGCGGCGTCATGAAAGAGAACGATTCGTCGTCGGCGTAGATGACGCGCACGCCGGTGGAGAGCTTCATGCCGCCAGGGGCGCTGAGGTTCAGCACAGCCACTTCCCCCGGCTTGACGCCTTGCAGCGGGCCGTAAAAGTTGTTGCCCTTGGGCCAGAAATCGGGGAAATGGGCTTTCCAGTCGCTGATAACGGCCGTTGGCGCCACATCTACCCCTTCCAGCCGGATGCGGTACGTTTTCTGCCACATCTGGCCGAAGCCTTGCAGCGGACTCATGGGGCGCCGCCCCTGGACGTTCAGGTTCATGGCGCTGGTGGGGATGTCGTGGACGTCCATGGTATCCACCGGCTGCGCCCAGTTCGCTTTACGGGATTGCTTGTTTTCGTTCATCGGTATTCCTCCGGTTTGGGTTGGCGGCCGGCAGGGTAAAGCCAGATAACCGCCAGACGGTTCTCTTTACAGGTTGTATGCGGTTATCTAAATTTGGGAATCAGGCAGGGGTGGCGGAGCCTGCACCGAGCGACGAAGTGGTCGTTAATGCCGCCTGTTCACTGTCAAAAATCGTTATCGCTTCATTCAAACGGGTCAGTTCAAAAATCTGCTGGTAATGGTCGCTCAGACCATAGGCCAGCAGGCGTTGTTTTTGGCGCTGCACCCGGATGAGCAGGGTGACGAGCAAGCCGATGCCGGAACTGTTCATGTATTCCAGGTTGGTGAAGTTGAGGATGATGGCGGCGGAACGGCCGTTACTGGCGTGGGTATACGCTGCCATCAGCGCTTCCTCGCCATAGCCGTTTAGCTCTCCGGAAATATCAATCACGGCGACGTTGTCGGCGGCTTTACGAACGTGGGTAATCAGGTTATTGGACATGGATGACCTCCTGGAATAGTAGCAAGAGCTAGAGTTAGAGCTAGAGGAGGAGCAAGCTTCTTGCGCTTGCTCTTGCTCTTGCTATCACTGAATCTCGATAAAGTCAGACAGCCGGGTGATGGTGAAGATTTCGCGGTAATGGGGGCTGAGGCCAACGGCCGTTAATGGAATGTGCGCCGCCCTTGCTTTAGCCAGCAGCCCCACAATCAGGGCGATGCCGGTGCTGTTGATGTAATCCACCCCACTAAAATCCAGGGTGATGGCGGCCGGCTGCATCTGAGTGGCGTCTGCGTAGACGGCCGTCAGCGCGGCGTCGGCGTCCTGATTGATTTCACCGTGCATGAGGATAACGGCCGTTTGCCCTGCTAATTTTGTTTCCGCCGCAAAGGCGGCCTTCTTCTCTGCCATGTTTATATTCCCTCCTGGTCTGCCAGATGCATAACCAGTTCAATGGTATGCTGCTGGTTGTCTTGATGAACATGCATTTCGTCTACCATCGCCTGAATGAGGAACAATCCCCAGCCGCGCGGCGACTGTTCACCCGCCAGTTTGGCGGCCAGGTCGGGCGCGGCGGCGGGCGACGGCTGGCTGCTGCCCTGGTCGGTGATGGTGACGCGCACTGAGCCTGTCGAAGTGGATGCTTCTTCTACAAACACCTTTAGCCGCGCCGGTTTGTCTGGGTCGTATTGGTTGCCGTGTTCCATGGCGTTCATCGTGGCTTCAGCAACGGCCGTTTTCAATTTCTCCAACCGCGCCGCCGGCAGCAAATCACCCACCACCTCCGCCACCCATTCCATCGCCAGCCGCTCATTGCCCGGCGCAGACGCAACCTCAAAACTCGCCACTCGCCACTCGCCACTCGCCACTTCCCTCTGCACCGTCACCAGGGTCACGTCATCCTCCTGCTCCCAGCCAGGACCGGTGAAGGCGGTTAACTGGTCGAGTAGGAATTGGTTGAGGGTACGGCCGTCAGTCTGATCGGCCAACAACGCTTGCAAACGAGGAAAGCCGAACATCTCCCGCGCCGGATTGTGCGCCTCCACCAACCCATCGCTGTAAAGCAAAACATAATCGCCAGCGGCCAGCGTTGTCTCTTTTTCATCGTAGCCCATGCCGGACATCAGTCCCAGGGGCATGCCAGTGGCCCGCAGTTCGACAACACCCTGGGCCGTGTAATGGTAGGGCACGTCGTGGCCGGCGTTGGCGTAGCGCAGGTGGCCGGTGGCCGGATCGAGCAGGGCGTAAAAGCAGGTGACAAACATCTTAGGCGGAATTTCCTGCACCAGCACATCGTTGGTGCGGGCCAGCACCGCGCCGGGCGCTTCCAGCCGCTCGGCGGCGGCGCGCAGCAGGGTGCGGGTGGTGGCCATCACCAGCGCCGCCGGTACGCCCTTGTCGGTCACGTCGGCCACGATAAAGCCCACTTTGCCATTGGGAAAGTAGAGGAAGTCGTAAAAGTCGCCGCCAACGGCGCGGGCGGGCTGGTAGTAGGCGGAGACGCCCCAACCGGCCAGCGCCGGCAGCTCTTGCGGCAGCAGCGTTTGTTGGATGAGACGGGCAACGCGCAACTCTTGGGCGATGCGTTCCCGTTCGGCCGCTTCCAGTTTTTGCTGCTGCACCAGTTGGGCAATGCGCAGCGCCGGGGCGGCTTGGGTGGAGAGGTCGTTCATGAGCCGGTGATCGTCGCTGGAGTATTCCTGGTCGCTCAGGCGCTCGCCCAGGTTGATCAGGCCAATCAGTTCGCCCTGACTGACCAGTGGCACCACCAGCCGAACGCCCGCCTTGCGCAGGGCTATGACGGCCGGGGAGTTCAGCTTGAGCTGCGCCGCGTCGAAAACGGCCGGGTTGTGCTGGATGTAGGCCAGGAGCGGATCGTTGGGGGCGATGTCCAGGTCTATGGGCATGAGGACGGGGGGTGGGGTAACGGCCGTTGCGGTTGTACTCTGTGCGGGCGTTATTTCCACTGCCGGTTTTGCTTTTGTTTTATTGCGCCAAAATCCTCTAAATGTTGTCATGATGGCCTCATCATAGCAGGGTATCGTCTGCTAAAGGTTACGAAAATCTTTCGGGGCGCTTTTTGCCGTGGGTTTGAGCCATATCCGTACTTGTTCCGGTTGCATCGTTTCCTGCACCACACGCAGCAGTTCCGCTTGCAAAGCTTCCATGTCCGTTTCGTCGCGGGCGGTTTGCGCAAATTGGGCCAGCACTTGTTGGGCATCGTACTTTTGGCGGTAGAAGCGGCG
>CALFEW010000290.1 GCA_937958365.1 uncultured Chloroflexota bacterium
TCCACGAAGCCGGGAAATCGCTCCAGATTACGCCCAACGCCCAGCCCACCTGGTCTTCGTTTTTCGACCCCGACCAGCCACACGGCGGCCCGGCCTTTGATTTGCTGCACAATCTCAACCGGCAGATGGGGGCCACGCCGCTGGCGGAGGTAGCGTTTTTGCTGGACGGTTATGGGGATGGGGTTGAGGCGCTGGAAACGGCCGTGCCCCTGGCCGATTCCCCCAACGTCGTGATGGGCGTCTATCGTTTCACAGAGGATGAGGCGATGGTATTGCTCCTGGGCGCGGCCGTTAACCCGCTCACCGACAGCCCTCAACCGGTGGTAGCGTTAAGCGGCGTGGTGAAGCTAGACGAGTTGGCCGAAATGCGCATCATCTTTGAGACGATTCTGCGTAGTTTGCGCGCGGCTGAAACTGCCTGACTATGGGTGGAGATAGCTGACCGTCAGGGCCTGAACGGCCGTGCCCTCACGACAACGGGGGGGCGTCTGTTGTAAACACAGTGCTTTCCCGCTGCCACACATACCGCTGCAACAGCACGCGCATCGTTGCCGTCAGGGGGACAGCCAACATCAACCCCAAGACGCCGCCAATAATGGCCGACCAGATAAACAGGGAAAGAATGACCGCTATCGGGTGCAGGCCCGTGCGATTCCCCATGATTTTGGGGCCAATGTACAGGCTCTCCGCCTGGCTGGCAAAAACAAACACCAGCGCCACCAACAGCACATATTTCCAGTCTCCGCCAGATTGCAAATAGGCCAGGATAACGCCAGGTACAATCGCCATAACTGCGCCCAAATAAGGGATCAGGCCGACAAAACCGGCAAATAGACCGATGAGGAGGGCATATTTCAGATTTAGGATGATGAGACCTAACGCAATGATGCCGCCGATGGTAAAGCCGATAGTGATTTGACCACGGAAATAGGTAACGATGTAGCGGCTGATTTCGCCAACCATAAAGGCAAGTTCGTCGCGGAATTTTGATTGGCGCAGGGGGATGTACTCGTGCCACCGCTGGGCGATGGTTTCGCTGTTGAATAAAAAGTAGTAGGCGTACAAAGGCACGAATATGAAACCGGCAACATAGGCAAAAATGGCGATTGAGCCGCTGACGGTTGTTAAGAAAAATGAGATAACGGCCGTTGCCACCGAAGGCAACATCACCATCATTCGCTCCGCCGCCCCAACAAGCGCAGTCGTCAATTCGGGATTTTGCCTGAACTGGGCCTGCACCAACAGGTTAAATTGCCTGACCAGTTCAGGTAAACTCGTGACAAAAGAGAGCAGCGATCTGGTCGCCAAAAACAGCAGAACAGCTCCCAAGCCAAAGAAAATTGCCAGGATAAGAATGGTCGCCCGGTTACGATTAAGCGGCAGGCGGGTTGTTGCCAGGTCAATGACCGGCTTCAACAAAATAGAGATGATTCCGGCGACGCCCAGGGGAACCAATACGCTGGAAAGCAAGCTCATCGCCCTGAGCAAACCATAGCCAACAACAACCGTTGCCAAAATTAAGACGAAGAAAGCGGCGATCATAGCTGCCTGCCAAAGCGTCTTTTTTTGTTCTAAAGTAGGTGTTTTCTGTTCATTAGCATTCATGCAAGTTTCTCTTCTGGCGCTTGATAGTCACCGCGATTTTGCTATAAAATGTCATCACTTTGTATCATGAGGTTTGTCCAAAGAAGAAGTTGGCGATCTCGTGCGTTGACAGATTGTACACATTTTTTTTGAATTATCTCTCTGTTATCAAATTTCTCTGTTTTTGGGCATACGAGTCCCGCACGTGTTAAACTTCCTCGGAATCACCGCTTAAACTTTTGCTGCTCCAACTCAGATAAAGAATACGGCTAATCATGGGTTTGTTGCTTGATACCAAACTGCGACCACCACGCTTGCGTGAAGGGCATGTGACCCGCCCGCGCCTGTTGGCGCAGCTAGATCGCGGTTTGGGCACAGGTCTCATCCTCATCTCCGCGCCGGCCGGGTATGGCAAAACGTCGCTGGTGGTTGAATGGCTGGCGCAACGGCCGTCGCTGACCACCGCCTGGCTCTCTCTGGATGAAACGGACAATGACCTGGATGTGTTTTTGCGTTATCTGACAACGGCCGTCCACAACGCCTTCCCCCAGGAACAGCCGTGCGCCAACACCCAGACGCTCCTCAACGCCACCCAACCGCCGCCGCTGGAAACCGTCGCCAATGCCCTGATCAACGACCTGGCCCAACTGCCCCGCTCCTTGCTGCTGACGCTAGATGATTATCATCTGATCACCCATCCGGCCATTCAACAGGTGATGGCGGCGCTGATCCGGCATCTGCCCGATGCGCTGCAACTGCTGCTGATCACCCGTGTAGACCCGGCGCTGCCCCTGCTGGCGCGCCGCCGGGCGCAGCAGCATCTGTTGGAAGTTCGCGCCGCCGATCTGCGCTTTGCATTGGCCGAGACACGGGCCATTCTCAGCCAGACAACCGGCGCGGAAGTGGATGAGGCAACGGCCGTTCTGCTGGAAGAGCAAACCGAAGGCTGGATTATTGGCCTGCAAATGGCCGGGCTTTCCTTGCGCGACCAACAAGACCCGGCGGCCTTTGCCCGCGCCTTTCAAGAGCGCCACCATCGCCTCGTCATGGACTTTCTGTTTGATGAGGTGCTGGCCCATCAGTCGCGCCCGGTATTAGAATTTTTGTTGAAAACGGCCGTTCTGGAACGGCTTTGCGATTCATTGTGCGCGGCGGTGGTTGGTCAACAACCGGCTGGAAAGAGGCCGCTGCTGAATGACCTGACGCGCACCGGCCTCTTCCTGGTTTCGCTGGATGAAGAAGGAATCTGGTATCGCTACCACCCCTTGTTTCGGGAACTCTTGTTGCGGCGGCTGGCGCAGGAATGGGGGCCAGCGGAGATTGCCGCGCTGCATGGCCGCGCCGGCGCGTGGCTGGCTGCGCAAGGGTTCACCGAAGCGGCGCTGCGCCATTTGCTGACGGCGGGTGATGTGGCCACGGCCGTTACCCTCATCGAAGAGCAGCGGCACGAAATGCTCAATCAGGGGGAAATGCACCGCCTGAACCGCTGGCTGGGGCTGCTGCCGGAGGATGTGGTAGCGCGGCGGCCAGCCTTGCTGCAACTTAAAGCGTGGATGCTGCGCTGGCAGGCCAAATTTCAGGCAATTCCCACTTTGCTGCAACAGGCAGAATCCTTACTGGCCCAAGAAACGGAGATAACCGCCACTGGGAGCATCCATCCCGATATTTTGCGTGGCGAACGAGACGCATTGCGCACCGAAATGGCTTTCTTCCAGAACGAGTTTCACCACAGCCTGACTTACGCCCAATCCGCGCTCGATCTCCTGCCGCGCCATTATTTTTTTGCTCGCGGCCTGGCGGCTTTGTTCCAACTTCTGTCGCAGCAAAGCCTGGGGCAGACGGAATCGGCGCTACGCCAACTGAACATTTGGTTGGATGATGAACAATTGCAGCATCACGCCTTTCGTTATTTACTGTTGCTGGCGGCTGGCGGCATTTACGGCGCGATTGGCGACTTAAAACGTCTGGAGCAGGTGGGCCGATTCTTGTTGAAATTGGGGTTGGCCGAAGAGAAACCGCTCAGCGTCACCTGGGCGAGTCATTACTTGGGCCACGTCTATTACCATTGGAACCGCCTGGATGAAGCGTACGCCCACTGGTCG
>CALFEW010000291.1 GCA_937958365.1 uncultured Chloroflexota bacterium
GTCAAATTAAAAATGTACGGTAGTGAATAAATTATTACAAAGACACAAAGGAACAAAGAAACGAAGAAGATGTTAAGATTTCACGGCTAAGCATAACTCAAAGGCTGACCAACACAAAAAAACTTGTAGTCAGCCACGGTCTATCGCCCCGCCGCGCAAGTCCGACCAGCGCAGCCCGGCCGCCAGCATGTAAACCACGCCAAAAACTGTGCTAGACAGCCAAAACGTGGCATGGACGACGACGGTATAGGCCGCCGCCAGCGCCGCATCTACGCCCATAAAACTCAGCGTGGCGATGATCGGCAAATCGAACGTGCCGACAAAACCGGGCGTAGAGGGCAAAATCGTCGCCAGGTTGACGACGCCGTTGGTTAACATAAGGGCTACAAAACTGACCTCAAACGGAAAGGCGCGCATCACAAACCAGTATTTGGCCGTTTCCACCAGCCAGATGAGGACGGAGATGAGGAGTACGGCCGTTACCCCCCGTCCACTCCTTAACGCCGCCAACCCCTGCAAAAAACGGCCGCTCACGCCCAACACCCCGTCCCGCCAACGCCCCGGCACAAACCGCCCGCTCAACCACGTCACCAACCGCAAGGCCCGCTCCGGCTGCAAAGCCAGCGCCACAAACACCGCCAGCAACCCAAAAAACAGCACGCTGGCCGAGACGACCAGCGCCTGCACCTGAATGCCCGGTAGATTCAGCAGGGGCAAGGCCACAAACACCAGCGCCAACACCGCCAGCCCATCAAACACCCGCTCCACCAGCAAGGTCGCCAGCGCGCCGCTGACGGGCACGTCTTCCCACTCGTGCAGCGCCAGCACGCGCAGCAGCTCGCCAATGCGAAAAGGATAGATGTTGTTGCCCAGGTAGCCCAACACCACAATGCCAAACAACCGCCGCCAGGCAACGCGCTTGATGGGCGCAATGACAATCTGCCAGCGCCAGGCGCGCAGCCCCACGGTGACAAAGTAAGCCAGCACGGTGGGCAGCAGCCAGGCATAATTGGCCCCGCGCAAATTTTGCCACACATCGCCTAGATGCATGTTGCGCAGCGCCAGCCACAAAAAGCCGGCGCTGATTAGCAGCCCCAGGCCAATTTGCCACTGTTTGCCGCGCCGGTTGTTGAAGGGCAACGGCCGTTGCCGCCCATCATTCATACCATCCCATCTCCCGCCCACAATCATATGCCGAATACCGACGAGTACCAATATGACCATCGCCCCATTCAGTAGCCGCGAAATCCTTTTCGCGTTCTTGTTTACCTTATCGAGCGCGATTAGGAAATCGCGGCTACTGAAAAATCCTTTTTAGCTCCCTGTTCATAGACAAAGTCTTTGGCAAACTGGCATAATGGCCGAATACCGAGTGGTGGATAGCGCGGGCCGGTGGCAAGCTCCGCTCGCGTGGCAAATCCCCACTCAAAAGGAGCCAATCATGCATCGCGTTCTGTTTAGCCTTAGTTTGCCACTGCTGCTGTTATCTGGCCTGCTACTGGCGCTAGAAATGCCCCCGAATACCACGCAGGCCGCCGCCTACGACCAGGAATTTTACGTTTATCTGCCCGTCGTCGTCGTGCCATCGCCGCCCCCGCCGCCGGGCGCGCCCTGGATTGAAACCGGCGTCCTCACCATCAACGCTTACCAATATGACCATCCCGACTGCCTGATTGCCACCCTGCCCGGCGATTTCGTTTATCCCTATCCCCGCCTGAACCACGATTGTGTCTTCCAAAAACCCACCATCATGCGAGAATTTCAGGCCATCACCCTGCACAACGATTTTGCCGCCGTGACTGTACTGCCAGAGTTAGGCGGTCGCCTCTATCGCTGGCTGGATAAAACGACCGGGCGGCAGCTTCTCTACAACAATCCCATCCTCAAGCCCACCGCCTGGGGGCATCGCGGCTGGTGGCTGGCGGCGGGCGGCATCGAATGGGCCTTTCCCACCGACGAACATGGCCTGAACGAATACCGTCCCTGGCTGGCGGCAACGGCCGTTACCACCACCACCGCCGCCATCACCCTCAGCGACGTAGAAGACCAGACCGGCATGACCGTCGGCATCACCCTCACGCTCGACGCCGACCACAGTTACCTCACCCTCCAGCCCTGGGTAGCCAACAACACCGCCGACGCCCACAATTACCAATACTGGCTCAACGCCATGCTCGCCCTGGACGACAATCACGCCGCCGACGGCACAGAATTCATCCTGCCCGCCAACGAAATCGTCATCCATTCCACCGGCGACCCGCAAATCCCCGGCGAACACAGCGTGATTGGCTGGCCGGAGTATAACGGCCGTTTCCTCAACCAATACGCCACCTGGAACGGCTGGATTGGCTTCTTCGCGCCCACCCTCCAGGCCGGTTACACCGGCATTTACGACCACGACGTCGAGCAGGGAATTTTGCGCGTGATTGATCCGGCCGTCATCCCCGGCCACAAATTCTTCGGCCCCGCCACGCTGGGGCCTGGCCTGTGGACCAACGACGACAGCACCTACGTAGAGCTATGGAGCAGCGGCGTCACCGCCGACTTCTGGACTTACGCCACCCTGCCCGCCGGGCAAACCGTCCAATGGACCGAACGTTGGTATCCGGTCAGTCACATCAACGGTTTTGCGGCGGCCAACGAGTATGGAGCGTTACGATTGGCGGAAACGTGGCAAGGGGTCGAGATAGAGGTGGCGGTGACGGCCGTTACTCATGGCGTTGTTCAGCTTTATGTCAATAGCAATCTGGCGCAAGAGTGGCCCGTAGACCTGCTTCCCGGCCCGGCGTGGGTGACATTGGGGCAACGGCCGTCCGGCATGTCTGGGCCGTTGGGCCTGCGTCTGCTGGATGGTGATGGCGTGACGCGGCTCGCGACCGGCGTGACGCCCTGAAAAAAAGCCCCGGCCGGCCACTGCGACCTGTCGGGGCTTTTCTGTTTTGGTTTTGGCCTGATTTATGCTAATATCTTTCTGGTTATGTGAAGCAAACAGAAATTTTCGCGTGCGGGCGAACAAACCGCCAGAAACGCAACCATTCGGAGAGCAAGGCTATGAGCAATCAGGACCCAACCCGCGCCCAAATGCTTGGCAACTTAATCCGCGACGCCCGACTCTACGCCGGCCGTGAACCAGAAGAAACGGCCGTTGTGCTAGGTCTGATGCCGGAAACCTATGAACAGGTGGAAACCGGGAGCCACGCCATCTCGCTGCCGGAACTGGAAGTGCTGGCATTGTTCCTCAAAGTGCCGATGGGTTACTTCTGGGGCCGCGATGAGCTGATTACACCGCGACCGGTGGATTACCAAAGCCTGATCGCTTTGCGCCATCGGGTGATTGGCGTGCTGCTGCGGCAGCTTCGATTGCAGGCGCGCCAGTCGCCCCAAGACGTGGCCGACCTGCTGGGCGTGCCGCTGGCTACCGTGACCGCCTATGAATCGGGCAATACGGCCGTGCCCTACCTTCACCTGGAACAAATCAGCCGCCACCTCAACGTCCCCATCACCTATTTCGTAGACGACCAGCACGGCCCGCTGGGCCGCCACGAAGCGGAGCAGCGGCTGCAAAAGATTTTCAGCGAGTTAGGCCCAGATATGCAAGCCTTCCTGACCAATCCCACCAACGTGACCTACATGCAAACGGCCAAAATCCTCAGCGAAATGGACGTGCAGCGCCTGCGTCAGGTAGCGGAAAGCATCCTGGATATTACGTTTTAGCCGGGTCGTCCGGCAAACCTCCTCGGCCAACCAAGTGACCCATTTCCTAATGGCATGAAGCGACGTAGGATTTACAATACAGGCAGAATTGATGATGGCAGCAGGTAGCTGCCATTTTTTGTAAATCGGGAGTGACTGATGAATGCCATAACGCCGGAAAGCCTGAAGGATGCGGGATTAAGCCAGTTTCAACGCGGAGAGTATGACGGGGCGCTGGAGACATTTAACACGGCCGTTGCCGCCTTCGCCGCCGCCAATAACGCCCCCGGACAGGCGGAAATGTACAACAACATTGGCGTCATCCACCGGCTGCGCGGCCGCTATGAGGAAGCCTTGCAGGCATTCGATAGCGCGCAAACCCTTTGCATCACGGCCAACGACGCCAATCGGCGCGCCCAAGTCTTAGGCAACATGGGCGACCTCTACAACAATCTCGGCAACCGCGAGCAGGCCGCCCGCTGTTACAGTGACGCCGCCGCCCTTTTCGCGCAGACCGGCGACCGGGACAAGCAAAGCCAGGTATTACGCGCTCTCAGTTTGATGCGTATGCGTCAGGGAAACTGGTATGAGGCCATGATGCGCATGGACGAAAGTCTGACGGTGAAGCCACATCGCGGCCTGTTTGGCGGCATTTTTTTGGGGATGCTTCGCTTTGCCCTCAAACTGTTTGGGCATTCTCAATAGCCGCGAAGTTTATACCGGTTCTTGCTGCCAGGTTTGCCAGCGCGTTACCAGGTTAATACCCAGCACAGGCCCCAGCCAACCGCAAGGCATCACCAGCAGCGCCAGCCAGCCCAAAGGGCCGCTGCGCACAAATGCGCCAGGGTCTATCAATACGAGGCTTGGGTCCAACCCAACTGAAATTGTCAACTGAATAAATAATGCCTGCGTGAGGATCAGCACCACGATGGTTATCGCGCACACGGCTATCACCGCCAACCCGTTTCGGAGGCGCCACACACCCACAGCAAAAATGACAATCAACGACCAAAACGTCATATAAAAAATTGGCATCTCGTACCTCCTACTGTGATTATGAACGGTGGAATCTACAAGTTTACGCGAACGATTGTTGTGAAAACCTTACCATCTGGCCGGTATTGCTGATTGACGGAATAGATACGGCCGTTCCACGAACATCCTGCATACCATGCAAGACGACAAACGGCCGTGAATAGTTCCCATCTGGCAAAAAGCGGTTGTCATGAAAAACAAAAAAGGGATGACCTGCACAGGTCATCCCTTTTGGTTTCAACGCTGAAGCGCCGGTGCAACTAGGGCATTATGCCCGACGGCGACGCGCCACAAAAAACGCCATGCCCGCGGCCAGAACCAGCGCCAGGGCGAAGGGCCAGAGCGGCAAGCCAGATTGCAGACCGAAACTTTGCAAGGAAACGGCCGTTGGGTCCAGATCGTCCTGATTGCCACTGACAATAGGCGTCCCCTGCAATTCACTCGTGCCCACATTGGACCAGCGCAGCCAACGATTCGACCCGCTGGCTACCTGCGTAAGAATAGCGCCATTCTCCAACAGCGAATTCCAGCAAGAGCCATCGGGGTCAGGATTAGGACCGGCCAGACAAGCTACATCATTCAAGTCGAACAAAAAGAGTCTTCGACTGTTATAGACTGAATCGCAGCCCACCCCATTATCAATCGGCACATTCACCGTCCAGGTGCCGCCACCCGATTGGACAAAATAGTCATAATAATCAGAACATTGGGTATTCCCATCGGCAACGGTAGCCTGACCAAATGGTGCGCTCAAAGAACCGCGACCGTGGCTGACAATAACGGCCGTACCCGTTCCACCGGTGAGTGAGGCAATGCCCAACGAACCAATACCATAACTCTCAACCGGCGCGCCAAGACGTTCGCCCCAATCGGCCAAAGAAACACCGCCCGGTTGATTGGTGAAAGTACCCCACCAGTTATGATCAAACGTACCCGTGCCGCCAACAATATCACCACTGGTATTTGACAGGTTATTGGCATAAGCCGTCACGGCGCCCGCACCGGTATTATTGATGGCCGGATTTGCGCCGCTGTTCAATGACAGACC
>CALFEW010000292.1 GCA_937958365.1 uncultured Chloroflexota bacterium
GCCGTGAAACAGCACGTGATCCAGCGGTTCCTGGCGTGCTTTGGCCGCCTCGATGAGGATAGACAAGTTGGCTTTCAGCTTCTCCTGGCCGGTAAACTCGCCGAGCATTTGCGGGCGAATGAGGCCATCCAGCCCCCGGTCTTCGGCTTTGCGTTGGGGGGAAATATGTCGGTTGGGGGTTGGTTTATCGGTCATGATTCGTTGGTTGCCTGTAAACTCGTTGCATGGGATTATACGTCAAGTGCGGGTTCTTGCGTACTCAGATGCGGCCGAAGGACCGGCATGAAGCGAATGATATTTCTGCTCTGGAGGGTTTATGGTTTACGAATCGCAACATCCATTGGTGAAGCATAAGTTGACATTGCTGCGAGATAAACGGACGAAACCAAAGAAGTTTCGGGAATTGATTCGGGAACTGGCGATGTTGTTGTGTTATGAAGCGACGGCCGATTTAAAGGTGACGCAAATTGATGTGGACACGCCGATGGAAACGGCCGTTGGTTACGATCTGGCCGAAAAAGTGGGCCTGGTCCCGGTGCTGCGCGCCGGGCTGGGTATGGTGGACGGTATCTGGGAGATGATGCCCGGCGCGGAAGTGTGGCACATCGGCCTGTACCGGGACGAAAAAACCTTGAAGCCGGTTTCTTATTACAACCGCCTGCCCACCTCACCCACGGTAGAAGTTTGCCTGGTGTTGGACCCGATGTTGGCGACGGGCGGCTCGGCCGTGGCGACGGTGGATATACTGAAAAAGTGGGGCGCGCAGCGCATCAAATTCGTGGGAATTCTGGGCGCGCCGACAGGTATCGAGCGCCTGCAAGAAGCCCATCCCGACGTGCCCATCCACATCGCCAAAATAGACGAACGCCTTAACGACGTAGGCTTTATCCTCCCCGGCCTCGGCGACGCCGGCGACCGGCAGTTTGGCACGGGGTAAATAATGGTCAATAGCCAACTATCCACTGTCAACGCCCAACCATCAACCAGCGCATGACCTATCTTCTGGTAGTTGGCCTGGTTTGGGTAGCGGCTCTGCTGCTAACGCCGGTGGCGCAGCGGCTTTCGCACCGGTGGGGGATTGTGGCCCGGCCGGGTGGGCGGCGGCTGCATCAGGGCGACATTCCCAAGCTGGGCGGGCTGCCGTTGCTGCTGGCGTTTTTGGTGGGCGTGGTCCTGGTTTACTGGCTGCGCCCACCAGCCGAAGCCGGCGACGCGCTGCGGCTGCGGGGCGTGATTCTGGGCACGCTGGTCATCACATTGGGCGGTTTTGTGGATGACCGTTGGGAACTGCCGCCCATCCCACAGTTTGCCATCCAGGCCGTGGGCGCGATGATTGCCATGAGCCATATCATCTTCATTGAGGTATTCAGCAATCCGCTGCCGACGCCGGAGCTGTGGAACACGCCGCCGCTGGCCTGGGTTTTTACGTATGACGCGGCGACGGGATTGGTCTGGGTCTGGCGGCCGTTGGCCCTGTTCCTGACGCTGCTTTGGATGATGGGGATGATTAACGCCGTGAACTGGCTGGATGGCCTGGATGGGCTGGCGGCCGGGGTGTGTACCATTGCCGCGCTGTTGTTTGCCTGGCACAGCTACAACTTGGGTCAGGTGACGGTGGCGTTATTCCCCTTGATTTTGGCGGCGGCGTTGTTGGGCTTTTTGCCGTTTAATTTTGCGCCGGCGCGTATCTTTTTGGGAAGCGGTGGGGCGTATCTGCTGGGCTACCAGATGGCGACGCTCTCTATTTTGTCACCGGCGAAGTTGTCTACGGCGCTGCTGGTGTTGGCCGTGCCGATTTTAGACGGAGCCTGGTTGGTGATTAGCCGCTGGCGGCAAGGGCGCAATCCGCTGCAAGGGGGGCGCGATCATCTGCATTTTCGTCTGGCGGATAGCGGCGTGCCGACGCGGCGGATTGTGGTGGGGTATTATGTGGTAACGGCCGTATTCGGCCTGGTAGCTGTTCTTGTGCCATCTCGTTCGCTGAAAGTGTCTTTGTGGCTGGGTTTGTATGCGCTGGTATTTGCGCTGTTGATCTGGCTGAGCCGACGTAAACTTTCATCTCCAGACGGGCTGTAAGGTAGTTTATATTTGGTGCGCAGCAAACGTGACAGTTTGCCTAATGGTACTCTGATACTATTACTTTATCCTGGCCTCCCGGCTTTAACGTCAACTTTAAGGGAGTTGTGTCAGGATAAACTAAGACGTTTGCAGTGGAGATTGGTAGGATGGCAACACGAAAGCACCCAAAACAAACGGCCGTACCAGCAGTGTCGCAAAATCGTCCGAATGCGGCTTTGGTGACGATGCAAATCGAAGCCATGCAGATTGTGCTGCGCCGGATGCGGGCGTCCAGGTCGGCGACGTTGGACCCCATCACCCATGAAAAACTGGGCAAGATTGCGGAGCAATAAATTGTGAATGCACGAAAAATAAAAGCCAGACCCTGACCGGTCTGGCTTTTTTGTTTATGGGGCAATTCTACCCAAAGATCGCGGGGTTACGGTGTGCAGGGGGGCAGGAATTGGGCGGTTTGCTGCCAGGGTTCGGTGTACCAGGCCAAATATTCGGCGACGTGGGCGGTCCAGTAAGCCTCTTCGTGCACACCTTCGTTCAAATGCCAGTCATGGGGAATCCCGGCGGCGGCCATGTCGGCGTGGAGTTGCAGGGTGTTGGCGCGTACCCAATCGTTATCGCCGATGTCCAGGTAGATGCGCAGATCGCCCAAATCGCTGCTGAGGGCGGTGAATTGGGGGTTCACGTCTGGTCCGGCGAACTCATCCAACAGGGCGGCGCTGTGCCCGCCAACGCTGACAAACGCTTCCGGGTGGCGGAAGGCGATCTCCAAAGCCCAATAACCACCGCGAGACAATCCGCCGAGGGCGCGAAATTCCGGGTCGGGGCTGGCGCAGTAGGTGGCTTCGGTGTAGGCGGTCAGCTCTTCCAGGATGACGGTTTCGTAAGAGCCGGGGCCGCCGGAGGTGTAATTAGCCACTTCGCCGCTGTAGGGCATGACGATGAGGATGGGCGGATACAGCCCGGCCTGAATGCCGGCTTCGGCGGCTTCGTCCAGGCCAATCTGGTCCCAGATGGCGTCGGTGTAGGTGTTGCCGGGCAGCATGTAGAGGGCGGGGTAGCGACGGCCGTTTTCCCCATAACATGGTGGCAAATAAATGCGATAGGACATCTCTCCGGCCAGGGCGCTGGGGAAGAAGCCGGTTTCGATGCGCCCCGGCTGCCCGCAAGGCGTGGCTGTGGGTGAGGGGATGGCAGTGGGCACGGCCGTAACCGTGGGCGCCGTCGTTGGCGTTTGCGTGGGCAAAATCTCCGGCGTGGGCAGCGGCGCAGACGTAGGCGTGATGGTTGTTGTGGGCAAGGGGGTGGTGGGCACAACGGCCGTATTCGCCGGAGTGATCACGGCCGTGACGTCTGGCGGCCCGGTGGCCCGGCTGAACACCCAGACGGCTGCCAGGAGCAGCGCCCCGACGAACAACAGGGAGATGAAAATGCGGCGACCAGACATCAGGTGGTTTTGTTAATACGGCAGTTCGCTGGGCGTCTCGGCCAGCAGCTTTTTGTAACTGCCGGCCCACAAGTCTGGGGTGCGGGTCATGGTTTTGAGCTGAATGTCGGCGAAACGGGGAAACAGTTCGCCCAGCAGGTCGGGCAATAAATCCCAGGCTTCGTGGCGAATAACGTCTTCGATGTTAACGGCCGTTTCCGTCAGCCACTCCCAATCGCGCAAAAAACGTTCCGCTTTCATCCAGTAACCACGCTTCTCCCAGGCTTCAATAGTATGCTTCACGCCAGCGTCAATTTCCCGCAGCAGAAAGACCAGCGCCGCGGCCATGTCTTGCGCTTCGGCGTCCATGGCCGGTTTTTGGCTTAGACGGCGCAGGATTTCGGCAATGCTGCGCCGGTTCTGGTTACGTATTTTAGTAGGGTCGTTCAGGTTTATAACTCGACTCATCATGTTCTCCTCAAGACGGCGGGGAATGATAACACGGCCGTGTGATTGTGCCAATCGCCAACAACACCCGGTAAAACCGAACAACCGAACACGGCAAAATTTTCCGGCTTGATCTAGCGGAAACGGCCGTTATCTGTTTTAATAGTACCGTCGAATCCATACCTGAACAGCCATTTCTTTTACAGCAACCAATAGTCTATAGGGGAAAAACTATGCGAATGCAAGACGTACTGGCAATTATTCTAGGTGGTGGGGCGGGTACACGCCTGTACCCCTTAACGGTTGAACGCTCCAAACCGGCTGTGCCGCTGGCCGGTAAATATCGCCTCATTGACATTCCCATGAGCAACTGCATTCATGCCGGGATTGAAAAGATAGCGATTCTAACCCAATTCAACTCTGCTTCGCTGCACCGCCACATCTACAGCACCTATGTGCGCGACATCTTTACGCCTGGTTGGGTGCAAATTTTGGCGGCCGAACAGACGCCACGCAGCGCCGATTGGTATCAGGGCACGGCCGACGCCGTGCGCAAACAGTTGATTGAAATTAAACAGGCTGGCTCCAAATTTGTCCTGATTCTGGCCGGCGACCACCTGTACCGCATGGATTACCGTAAGTTTGTGCAGTTTCACGTAGACAGCGAAGCGGACATCACCATTGCCGTGCAGCCGGTAGATCGCAAGTCGGCCCCTTCCCTGGGCATCCTGAAACTGGCCCCGGATGGTCAAATCACCCAATTTACCGAAAAACCGAAACGGGAAGAGCAGCTAGACGAGTTGGTCAGCCGCGATGACTCCAGCAAACCCTACATGGCTTCGATGGGCATTTACGTGTTTGCCACAGACGTCTTGTTTGATCTGCTAGACAAACCCGGCGATGATTTTGGCCGCGACCTGATCCCGGCCTCGATGGCCGACCGGCGGGTGATGGGGTACATATTCGACGGCTATTGGGAAGATATTGGGACCATCCGCCGCTTTTATCAGGTCAACCTGGACATGGCCGCCTATGACGCCCCCTTCGATTTCTACGACGCCGAACGGCCGATTTACACTCATGCCCGTTTCTTGCCCGCTTCGGAAGTGCATGGTTCGCACCTGGACAACGTCTTGCTGACCGACGGCTGCCGGATTCAATATGCTTCCATCAGCAATTCGGTGGTGGGGCTGCGCAGCATCGTCGCTTCGGAGGCAGTGATTCAGTCTACGGTGATGATGGGCGCGGATTATTACGAGACGGAGAAGGAGCACGCCGAAAACCTGCGAAAGGGCATACCGGACATTGGGATTGGTGGTGGCACGCACATCGAGCGAGCGATTATTGATAAAAATGCGCGGATTGGCTCCAACGTGCGGATTCGTGACATTCCTAACCGACCGGATACCGAAGGCGAAGGCTGGGTGGCGCGCGATGGCATCATCATTGTGCCGAAAAACGCAGTTATTCGGGACGGCACGGTTATTTAGGAGAGTTGGGGGTTGGGAGTAGTTCGTTACTTTCTGCTAACAACTCCCAACTATCCACTATCCACTTAAAGAATCACTTGCTTCTTCAGGCGAGGGGTAAAGCGTGTTCAGGTGGGCGTACACCTGGACGCGCTTTTCTTTTGGGTAGATAACGGCCGGAAACCAGCCATGATTGGCGATAGACGGCCGTATTGCGCCATGCATCCCCGCATCTTTTTTACGAGGGAACTGCCAGATGACCCAGGTCTCAAGTTGGCTAAAAGTCAATTTGGTAGGGTGTTGCGTAGATAGCGTGACGTTGGCGACGATGGTTTCTTCAGAGTGCATAATCCCTCCTGGGCAG
>CALFEW010000293.1 GCA_937958365.1 uncultured Chloroflexota bacterium
CGGCGCGGCGCACACCGAGTTTATTCGTGGGTATGCCGACGGCCGTTTCTACTTCCTGGAAACGGCGGCGCGCGTCGGTGGGGCCAACATAGACCGCCTGGTCAAAGCGGCTACCGACATCGAACTCTGGGCCGAAGCCGCCCGCATCGAAGTGGCCCACACCCGCGGCGAACAATACCAATTGCCCCCCATCCGCCACGATTATGCCGGGCTGCTCATCTGCCTGGCCCACCAGCAGCACCCCGATTTGTCCGCTTACCAGGACCCAGAAATCGTCTGGCGGCTGCCCAAAGACCATCACGCCGGTCTCATCGCCGTCTCCTGGGACGCCGGCCGCATCGAAACCCTGATGGGCCAATACGCCGAACGCTTCGCCCACGATTTTCTGGCCGTGCAGCCACCCAAAAAAGAAGCGCGCACCACGTTCTAAACGGCCGTCCAGCAAAAGATTAAAGATTGAAGATCATCTCCTACCTTCAATCTTTAATCTTCAATCTTCGCTCTCCTGTTCAGACGCATCCCAAAGGCTGCCCAAACTACGGCCGTCTTGCCCCCCATGCCCGCGTGCGTTACACTCCACAAACTTTTATCAACCCTATGTAAACTGGGAGAACGGCCGTGTTCCTTGGCTTGCTCAAAACCATGCGTCCACGCCAGTGGACCAAAAACGTCTTCGTCTTCGTCGCCCTCTTTTTTGATGGCAAGATCACCGACCCGGCCAGCGTGCTGCGCACCCTGGCCGCTTTTGTGCTGCTGTGCCTCATGTCCAGCGCCGTCTACATCATGAATGACCTCAGCGACATCGAAAGCGACCGCCAACACCCTATCAAACGTAATCGGCCGTTGGCCGCCGGGAAGCTTAGCCCCACCATCGCCATCATCATGGTTGTCATCTTTGCCGTAGGCAGCCTGGTCGCCGGTTTTCTCCTGTCGCCATCCCTGGGCTGGATTTTGCTGGCCTATCTGGGCATTCAGATCGCCTACACCTTTTACCTGAAAAACGTCGTCCTACTCGACGTTTTTGTCGTCTCTTTTGGCTTCATTTTGCGCATCGCCGCCGGCGTGGTGGTCATAGACGTGCAGCGCTTTTCCCCCTGGCTCTACGTGTTTGGCGGTTTCCTGGCCCTGTTCATGATTTTGGGCAAGCGGCGGCACGAATTGGTGCTGCTGGGCGAAGACGCCGGCAGCCATCGTTCCAGCCTGGAAGAATACAACCTGGAACTCATAGACCTGCTGCTGATGATTGTCACCACCAGCGCCGTCGCCGCATACAGCCTCTACACCTTTCTGGCCGAAGGACTGCCGGGCAACCACCTGATGATGCTGACCATCCCCTTTGTGCTGTATGGCATTTTCCGCTATCTCTACCTGATCCACGTGCGGCACGAGGGGGGCGCGCCGGAGGAAATCTTGCTCCGCGACCGGCCCATGCAAGTGACGCTGGTTCTGTACGGCGCGATGGTTTTTACGGCACTGTACTTGTTGAATTAGCCGATCTCCAATCTTTATGACCTGCGCTACCGCCCCCGGCAAGATCATTTTATTTGGCGAACATGCTGTGGTATACGGCCGTCCAGCCATCGCCGCCCCCGTTTCCCAATTACGCGCCACGGCCGTCGTCGAAGACAGCCCCACTCCCGGCATCCGCCTGCTGGCCGCCGACCTGGGCACAGACATCCAGCTAGACGAAGCCGCCGCCGATGATCCCGTCGCCGCCGTGGTGCGCCAACTGCAAACGGCCGCTCAACTCGCCCACCTGCCCAACCTGACCATCACCGTGACCAGCCAGATTCCCATCGCCAGTGGACTGGGCAGCGGCGCGGCCATCACTGCGGCCGTCATTCGCGCTCTGGCGCAGCACCTGGGGCTGGCGCACCTTTCCAGCGACGAGTGGGTATCTAACCTGACCTACGAGATCGAAAAAATCCATCACGGCACGCCCAGCGGCATAGACAACACGGTGGTGGCTTATGAAAAACCGGTTTATTTTGTGCGCCAGCAGCCGCAGAATCGCATCGAACCCTTTGCCGTCGCCCAACCGCTGCGCCTGCTGGTGGCCGATACCGGCCAGAGCAGCAGCACCAAAACCGTCGTCGGCGACGTGCGCCGCCAGTGGCAGGCGGACACGGCCCGCTTTGAGGCGATTTTTGCTGGCTGTGGGCGTATCGCCCGCCAGGCGCGCCAGGCCATCGAGTCAGGCGACGTGGTTCAGGTTGGGCGGTTGATGGACGAGAACCACCGCCTGCTGCAAGAGATGACGGTTTCGTCGGCGGCATTGGATGGGCTGGTGCTGGCGGCCAGGCAGGCTGGCGCGTTGGGGGCCAAACTCAGCGGCGCGGGGCGCGGCGGTAACATGATTGCGTTGGTGACGATGGAAGGGGAAACGGCCGTTTCCCAGGCCCTCCAACAAGCCGGCGCCCGCTCCGTCCTCACCAGTGTGATCGCCCCGACTTCCCCGATTCCTGACAATGAGATATGATAAGGCCCAGTGCTTTGCTGGCTAAAGGAATCTGGCTCTGCCAGAGGGTAGACAGAAGCAAAGCCTCTCGCAGTTTAAAATGAAAAAGCCAGCCCTGCGGCTGGCTCATCCGTCTCAGACAGAAAGGCGTTTAGTTTTTGGATTGGGTCTTCAAGCAGCGGGTGCAAACGTACATCCGCACTTTACGGCCGTCATCCTGCATGCTAACGCGCTGAATATTCGGCTTAAACTGCCGCTTAGTTTTCCGTTCTGAAAAGCTGCGATTGTTACCAGACATTGGCTTCTTGCCACAAATTTCACATTTAGCCATAATTTCACCTCACCCGGACAAAGTAAAAGCGACCTTCTGCGGTCGCTCAAATTCATAACGAACGAGAGAAGATTATAAACAAACAGTTTTTTTTATGCAAGGTGGTATTCGTTGGGTGTTTGCGGGTTGGTCACACAGCGCCCAGACACACAAACCAACAAGCAAACCCACCTACCACATTCCCTGACACAGGCGATTGGACCAGGAGTGACCATGCCTACAAAAGATGAACCGATAGGAACAATTGACATTTCTACCGCGACCATTGCCACCATCGCCAACCAGGCCGTGAACCAATGTTATGGCGTGGTGGGCATGGCCAGCAAAAATCTGGTGAACGGCATTGCCCACCTGTTAGCCTGGGATGGCGGTCGCCGGGGGATTGAAATCTTCGTCGAAAATGAAGAGATCGTGATAGATGTGTACGTGATTGTGGAATACGGCGTGCGCATTCGCACCGTAGCAGAGAGTATTCAAAGTACCGTGAAGTATCACGTAGAAAAGGCCGTGGGTCTGCCGGTTCGGGACGTTAACGTCTACGTTCAGGGATTACGGATGAATCGGGAAAATAGATGAGTCAGGCAGGGAAGGAGCCGATTCCGCTGGTCGGGGTTGGCCGCATCTGCTTTGCCTGATAGGTTGAAAACGGCCGTTAGCCCATCCACCGCGGCAACAACGACGGCCCACACCAACACGCCATTCTGGAGGAAGAGGATAGTGACGATCAACAGTTCTTCCGACGCACCGCCCATTGACCGCAAATGGATACAGTGCAACGGACAACAACTGCGCAAAATGGCCCACGCCGGGCTGCTCTGGTTGGAACAAAACCATGAGAAGGTAAACGCCTTAAACGTTTTCCCTGTGCCGGATGGCGACACCGGCACCAACATGCTGTTGACCATGCGTTCGGCTTACAAACAAATACAAGATAACCGCACCACGCACGTCGGGAAAATGGCCGGTGATTTATCCTATGGCGCGTTGATGGGCGCACGGGGGAACTCCGGCGTTATCCTGAGCCAGATATGGCGCGGTTTAGCTAAATCGCTGAAAGGCAAAGAAACGTTCAACGCCGACGACCTGGCCGATGGCCTGCAACAGGCTGCCGACACTGCCTATGGCGGCGTGATGAAACCGGTGGAAGGGACGATTCTCACTGTCATTCGCGCCGGCGCCGACGAAGCCGCCAGTTCTGTCCTCATCACCAAAGATTTGCGCTTTTTGCTGGCGCGGGTGCTGGAACGTTGTGAACAGGCGCTGGAAAAAACGCCCGATCTACTGCCGGTGCTGAAGCAAGCCGGCGTGGTAGATTCTGGCGGTCAGGGATTGGTTTATATTTTGGAGGGGATGCTGCGTTATGCCAAAGGTGAACTTTCATTGGAGCCGAGTGTGGTAACGGCCGTTTCCTCCCCCGCACCCACACTTCCCGCACCGGCCCAGGCCCACGCCATACCCGAAGGCGGCGAACTGGAAAACCCCTACGACGTACAATTTATCCTCATGGGCCAAAACCTGAACGTCGAAGAAGTGCGGCGGCGCATAGACGCCATGGGCGATTCCACCGTCGTCGTGGGCGACGAAACGACCATCAAAGTCCACATCCACGTCAAAAATCCCGGCGAACCGCTGAGTTACGGTTCCAGCCTGGGACGCATTACCGACGTGGTGGTGGAAAACATGCAGATGCAAATGGAAGAGATTGTGGGCGAACAGGGCACGGCCGTTACCCACAACAACGGTCTTGCTGCGGCATCAGCGCCCATCATCACGGCCGTCGAGCCAGGCCAGATCGGCGTCATCGCCATTGCCGCCGGCAAAGGGCTTACCAGCATCTTCCACAGCCTGGGCGCGGCCTACGTCGTCAACGGCGGCCAGACCAACAACCCCAGCACCGAAGAAATCTTCCAGGCCATTCAAGACGTGCCCACCGACAAGGTGATCATTTTACCCAACAACAAAAACATCATCCTGGCCTCGGAAGCGGCGCGCGACCTCAGTCCCAAACACGTCCGCGTGGTCAATACACGCACCATCCCACAGGGCTTCAACGCCATGCTGCAACACAACCCGGATGGCGACCTGGACGAAGTGGCCGCCGCCATGGCGGACTCTCTCTCTCATGTGGCGACCGGCGAAATCACCCGCGCCGTCCGTTCGGTGACGTTAGACGGCGTAGAGGTCAACGAGGGCGAGATTATTGGTCTGGTCAACGGCCGTCTCTGCGCCTCCGGTTCCAATTTATACGACGTCCTGGCCCAAATGCTGGTGGCTATGGACATGGACGACCGCGAACTGCTCTCCCTGTATTACGGCCGTGACGTAATCCCTGACGACGCCCAACAGGTAGCCGAACGCATTGGCGCGCTTTACCCCGACGCCGAAATCGAAGTCCTTCCCGGTGGGCAAGCCCATTACTTCTACATTCTGGGCGCTGAATAAGGAAACCTATGACCGTTAAGATCGTCGCCGACAGCGCATGTGACGTGCCCGAACATCTGGCGCGTGAACTAGACATCACCATCGTGCCTGTGTACATCAACATAGGCAATCAGAGCTTTCTAGAGGGCGTAGAAATTTCCCGCGAACAGTTCTACCAAAATTTACCCACTTACCCGGTGTATCCAACGACGGCCGCGCCGGCTGTGGGGTCGTTTACGGCCGTTTACGACGATCTGGCCGCCGCCGGAGCCACAGAGATCCTCTCCATTCACATTGCCGCCAGCCTCAGCGCCACGTATAATGCCGCCCGGCTAGGCGCCGAAGCCGCCAACGCCAAC
>CALFEW010000294.1 GCA_937958365.1 uncultured Chloroflexota bacterium
AGGCACGATAGACAGCCTGCTGCAAGACCCGGAAGGCGCGCTGAAAAACATTCTGCTCTATCATGTGGTAGATGGCAAAGTCATGGCCGCTGACGTCGTTAACCTGACATCGGCCACCACCCTGTCTGGCCAAGACATCGCTATCAGCCTGGATGGTGACACGGTCATGCTGAATGGCAGCACGGCCGTTATCATCACCGACATCGAAGCCGCCAACGGCGTCATTCATGTGATTGATGCCGTCTTGCTTCCGGCCAACTAGTTCAACCGAATCTCCTCTCTAAGCAAACTGAGCGGTGCATCCCAATGTCCGCTCAGTTTGCATTTCCGGTATCGTAGGCCAGACGATCAGGTTCACACTCTGTTGGCGCTTTTTCAAAAGACCAAATTTCGCTACCGCTACGTCATTCTGACGAGTCTTCGAGGAAGAATCCCCATTTGTCGGCAACAAGGGGATTCTTCGCTCCGAAGACTCCGCTCAGAATGACAATTTTTTGTCGCTAGCGGCTCCGTTAGAACTTATACGCTTAAGCCGCGCCTCCTCTCATTGAATCTGTTGACGGTCAATTTCTTTGCAATACATTGACAAATTGCGATAATAGTCCTAAAATCTGTGCATAATTGCTTGAATTTGCACAGATTTTGCGCATCACACCCAACAGGACCACAAAAAAACATGCTTACTTTTGATTATCAATTTCACGTCAACGCGCCGCTTACGGCCGTTTCCGCCTTCCACCACGACACCCGCGTCCTCAAAACCCTGACGCCGCCGCCCATCTTCGCCCAAATCCACCACTTCGACCCCCTGGCCGATGGGGCCATCGCCGAATTTACCCTCTGGTTTGGACCTCTGCCGGTGCGCTGGAAAGCGATCCACAGCGATGTCAGCCTAAACGGCTTTACCGATACCCAACTCAGCGGGCCGCTGCAAAGCTGGCGGCACACTCACAGCTTCACGGCCGTTTCCCCCACCGTCACCCGCGTCCACGAACATATCGAATACAGCCACTTTGACGGCCGTCGCGGCCTGCTCAGCCGCCTGCTCTTCGCCAAACCGGGTTTGCTCTTCCTCTTCACCGCCCGCCAATTCATCACCCGCTGGCGTCTGGAACTGACCCCGGCGCAGCGACAAGGCATCATGGGCGGAGCCGGTTTGATGGCGGGATTGGCGAGCCTATTCCTCTGGAAACGCCGCCGATGAACCGCCTGCCCCACACCCTCATTATCGGCGCGGGCCTGGGCGGGCTGACGGCCGGGGCGCTGCTGCTAAACGCCGGACACCGCGTCACCATCCTGGAAAGCCACGTTTACCCCGGTGGCAGCGCCGGGACGTTTTACCACAAAGGCTTCCGCTTCGACGCCGGGGCGACCCTGGCCGGCGGCTTTGCTCCTGGCGGGCCACACGCCCGCCTGGCAGAAATCTTGCGGCTAGAATGGCCGGTGCAGCCGGTGGACCCTGCCTGGGTGGTGCATTTGCCGGACGGCCGTACCATCACCCAATGGACCGACCGGCAGCAGTGGCAGGATGAATGGCGCGCCGCCTTTCCGCAAACCGCCAACTTCTGGCGCGTACAAGAGCAACTGGCCGACGTCAGTTGGGACATTTCCAGCCGTCCTTTTCCCTGGCCGCCGGAATCTGTCCACGATGTATGGACGCTGGCCGGGGCGTTACGGCCGTCCACACGCCACGCCCTGCCATACCTTTTCCAGACCATTGGCCGCGTAGCCGCCACGCAAGACCCCATGTTCAAAACCTTTCTGGACGGCCAACTGCTCATCGCCGCCCAAACCACAGCCGATTTTGCCCACGCCCTCTATGGCAGCGCGGCCCTGGATTTGCCCCGGCGCGGCGTCAACCACGTGCAGGGCGGCATGGGGGCGCTGGCGCAAACCCTGGCGGACTGGATTCGGGCGCATGGCGGCGAAGTGTTGTACCGGCAGCGCGTGACCCAAATCGAAGTGAAGCGCGGGCGGGCAACGGCCGTTATCACCCAAAAAGGTCAACGCTTCAGCGCCGACAACATCCTGGCAAACCTCACCCCCTGGGCGCTGGCCGATTTGCTTGGGGCGCAGACCCCGGCGCGACTGCAAAAGGAAACTGCCCGGCGCGAGCCAACCTGGGGCGCGTTTACCCTGTATCTGGGATTGGACGCGGCCCGTCTGCCCCATCTCGCCGCCGGACATCATCAAGTCATCGTGGACCACACGCAGCCGTTAGGCGAAGGCAATTCGCTGTTCATCTCGCTGTCCGATGAAGCAGACGGCCGTCGCGGACCCGCCGGAACACGCACAGCGACGCTTTCCACGCATACGGCCGTCGCCCCCTGGTGGCGCTTACGCCAGACCGGCGACGAAGCAGATTATCTGGCCCGGCGACAGGCATACACGGAAAAGCTGCTGGCCGCCGCCGAACAAGCCATCCCCGGTCTGCGCCAGGCGATGACGCTTTGTTTACCCGGCACGCCGGTGACGTTTGCGTTTTATACGGGACGGCCGTCAGGCATGGTGGGCGGCTTTCCGCAAACGTCGCTTTTTAAGGCGCGGGGGCCGGGCACAGGCGTCGGCAATGTATGGCTGGTGGGGGATTCCATCTTTCCCGGCCAATCCACCGCCGGGGTGACGTTGGGCGGGATGCGCGTGGCCGCGGCCGTACTGCGAACCGACCGCTCGTCTAGCTCGCTGCGGTCAATTGGGCCATTTCTCGCCGGAGATTGAGGCGGGCCGGCGCTTCCCAATCGGCGTGGGCGGGCAGGTGATAGAGCAACGGCCGTGCCAGCAATCGCGCCAACACCGCCGTGCGTCCCTGGCGATACGCCGCCTCCGGCACGTGGGCATACTCTTGGCGAATGGCCCCGGCGTAGGCGTCGTAGCGGGCCGGATTGGCGGCCAGCACGGCCAGGTCAGCGTCTAGCAGGATGTGGCCGTCGGTATCGGTGACGGCCGTTTCGTGCCGTTCGGTCAGGGCAATCAGCCGCGCCACGTCGTCAATGATCGCCGGAGAGAGGGCAAACTGGCTTAAAACGGCCGTCGCATACGCGGCGCTTTGCGCTTCGTTGTCGTGGCGGCGGGGGTCGTAAATGGCGTCGTGGAACCAGGCGGCAAGCTGCAAAGCCAGCGGCTGACGCGCCTGAGCCAGATGGGGGTGTATGTGTTGCAGCACGTCGTGGATGTGGGGCAGGGTGTGGTAAAAACGGCCGTCAGCCGCATACCGCGCCTGCAATTCAGCGGCAACGGCCGTTGCCAGGGCAGGAGCGCCGGGCAGCAAGGCAGTCAGGTCAGGCAGGTGGTCACTCTTCATCCTAAAACATTGAAGACTGGAGATTGAACCAGTCTCCAGTCTCCAGTGTTCAGTGTTCAGTGTTCAGTGTTCAGTCCCTACGGGCACGTCGGCCAGTTGACCGCCTGCCAGGTGGACGCATTGTTGGAGACGCCGCCTGTCGGCCAGGTGGCTAACTGGCCGGTGTACAAAACCTGGGCCATTTTGCCGTAAGGATTTGCCAGACCGGGCATTTCCGCGGCGATGTCAATGCTCATCTCCACCACCCATTGGTTGCTGACCGGCTCACCGATCACGGCCGTCCAGTTGCTGCTGCTATACCCGGCATTCCAAAGCTGCCCATCCGAATTGCTGCCAATGCCCGCCTGGACGGCCAGCGTACCATCGCGCACTACCTGGAAGAAACGGTCAGACGTGTCCGGGTCGCCTAAATTGCGGGTGGTGTCAAAGTAAAGGCGCAGCGAGTCACTGGCGTCATCGCTGGTATCGTTGATCAGCCAGATCATGTACAGTGTGTTGGCGTTGCGCCCCAGGAACCCTTGCACCAGACCCGACAAATCGCCTTCCGGCTGAAACTGGATTTGCGGCGAGCCGGGCCATTCCACCGGACTGTAATTCCCGTCCAGCGTGGGCGGATTGACCAGACAGGCGACAACCGGATTGGGCAGCGGCGTATTGGTGGGCGTGCTGGTGATGGTCGGCGTCGCCGTCGGCGAACCGGTGGGCGTCGCCGTCGGCGTGTGGGACGGGGTCATGGTGGCCGTCGGCGTGGGCGTTATGGAGGGCGTGGCCGTTGGTGTTCGTGTCGTCGTGGGGGTCCAGGTGGCGGTCGGTGGTCCGGCCGTGCCGGTAGGCGAGGGAGAGACAACGGCCGTTTGCGTCGGCGTCGGCGTGTGGAAAACCAGTGGGTCCAACCCTCTGGCAACCGCTTCGCCATCAGAAATACCGTCGCCGGACGTGTCCCATTTCAGCGGATTGGTGCGGAATTGCAGCACTTCGTCGCCGTCAATCAAAATGTCTTTGTCGGTGTCGCGGTCCCTGGGATTGGTGCCAATCCGCAAAACTTCGTCGCCATCCGTCAGGCGATCCAGGTCGGTGTCCGGGTTGTTGGGGTCTGTGCCGATAGCTATCTCTTGCACGTCGCTCAGGCCGTCGCCGTCGCTGTCCTGGCCGGGGGCAGGAGTGAGGGTCATAGCGGTGGCGTTAACGGTGGGGGTGAGGGCAACGGCCGTTTGGGTCAGATCAAAGGAGGCTACGGCCGTTGGCGTGGCAGTAGACCGTCCGCCAAACAAACCACCCACGTTAAACGCCAGGGCCAGACCGGCCAGCACGCTGCAAAAGACCACCACAGCCAGCACCGTGTACACCAGGGCCACCGGAATCGCCGGACCGGTGCGCGCCTCGCCGTTCAACGTCACACGGCCGCGCGCCTGCGAAGCCACATCCACTTCAAAGGGATACACTTCACCGCTCCCCAGCCAGCTTTGCTGCCGCGCCGCCAGTTCCAGGTCCACTGTCGTCTCCTGGCCGCCGGAGAGGCGGATACGGCCGCGCTGCCCACCAATCTTCAGGGCATGTTCCGGGTCGCGGGCCGTGACGCTAAATTCGCCGGGCACGTTGCCCGTATTCTCGATGCTCACGCTCACTGTGTCCGGCAGGCGAATCTGGCTGTTGCTCAGGCGCGCTTCAAAGGAGACAAAGCCGCCCACGATAAGCGACATCGCCGCGCCCACGCGGAGCCGCCGATGCCGCTGCGAGACCAGTTCCAGACGCACGCGCTGCCGTCCGGTGGGCGTGCTGCGATGGCGCGGCGGGCGAATCGCCAGGGCGATTTGCGTCGTCGCGCCGGCAGGCAAATCAATAAACTCGGTGGGCGTACTCACCCACTCTTGCGGCACGCCCTGCACCCGCACCGTAACACGATCATCAATGGCGCTGCGATTCAGAATTTCCAGGTTGACGGTCAGGCGGTGGCCCGGTTCTACCGTAAAGCTGTCCTGGGGCAGGAAGATGGCTAACGGTTCTTCCTGATCCACGGGTTCGGGGGAAGGGGTGGTGCGGCCCAGGGCAACGGCCGTGGCTCCTGCCGTCACCACCGCCATATCCGATTCATAAGGCGTCATTTCTGGCCCAATTAACGACAATTCATACGGCCCGATGCGTACGCGCATCCCCGGCGTCATGGGCGTCGGGTCGTCGGCGCGCAGACGGCGGTCGTTGAGGAAGGTGCCGTTGATGCCGCCCAAATCCTGCACTTCCCAGCCCAGCGGCGTGGCTTGCAGGCGGGCATGGTGGCGCGAAACCCCTTCGGCGGGCAAGACAATGTCGTTGTCTGCGCCGCGCCCCAGAGTGATGACGGCCTGGGTAAGCTGGACTTTGCTGGGCGGGTGGCCGGGTGTGTCTATGGACAGTTCATAACCGGGCGGCGGGTCGTTGACCTGCGCCAGAATGTCTGATTCCGGCGTCATGATTTGGGTGGGCGCGCCGGCCAGCGAGAGCATGGCGCTTTGCAGGGCCGCGTCTAATTCCAGGCCGTTGGCGTAGCGGTCGGCGGGGTTTTTAGCCAGCAGTTTGCTCAGAATCGTGTCGAGGATGGGCGGAATGTCGGGGCGGACTTCGTGCGCCGGGGAGGGCATGACGCCTTTGGTATGCGCGGCCAACGCTTCCGACAGGTTTTGGAAGGAGAAGGGCAGGCGATTGGTGAACAGTTCGTACAAGACGACGCCCAGGCCATAGAGGTCGGAACGGCCGTCTAGCTCCAACCCTTCACACTGCTCCGGCGACATATACGTCGGCGTGCCCAACGTCATGCCCGTCTTGGTCATGTCTGAGCCTTCGGATAGTTTGACCAGGCCAAAATCGGTCAGCACGGCGCGGAAGGGTTGTTCGCCCGGCTTGTCGGCGCGGGTGAGGCGTTTGAGGATGATGTTGCCCGGTTTCACGTCGCGGTGAACAATGCCACGCCGATGGGCGTAATCCAGGGCCAGGGCGATGTGGCTGCCAATTTGCAATCCCTGGGCCAGCGGCAGGTATTTGTGGTCTTGCTGCAAGCGGCGCAAATGCGCCCGCAGGCTGCCGCCATCCACGTATTCCATGGCAATAAACAGCCCTTCTTCCGAGGAACCAAAATCGAAGATACGCACGATGGAGGGGTGGTCTAGTTGCGCGGCCGTTTGCGCTTCCTGGATGAGCCGGTTGCGAAACTCTTCCTGGCGGGCATATTGCTCATGCATCAACTTGATGGCGACTTGCCGGTTCAGGTTGCGGTCGTGGGCGCGGTAAACCGCGCCCATGCCGCCATCGCCCAGCATAGATTCAAGCTGATAACGATTGTTGATGATGCGGCCGATTTTTGAGTTCATGACACGCCTCTCCTGATTTTGGATTTCGGATTGCGGATTGCGGATTGTCTTTGATTAAACAATCCGCGTTCCGTCAACGCTTTGTTTAGGCTTCCGCCAGGATGTCGCGCAGTGTGGCTGTGAAAAGGGCGACGTCCTGGTCGCTAATCCAGTAATGGGTAACGGCGCGAAAGCTGCGACGGCCGTTATCCCCCAGCCAGATGTTGGCCCGCTGGCGCAAGGCGGCGATCACGTCGTTGGCGTCTAAGGCAACGTCGTCGGCCAGGTCAAAAAAGACCATGTTGGTTTTGACCATGTCCGGCTGGACGTGGACGCCGGGGATTTGCGCCAATCCCTGAGCTAAAGCCTGGGCGCGGCGATGATCGTCGGCCAGGCGTTCGACCATGTCGCGCAGGGCCACCAAACCGGCGGCAGCCAGCACGCCCGCCTGCCGCATCCCGCCGCCCACCACTTTGCGAACGCGGTGGGCCTGCTGAATAAACTCCGCCGAGCCGCACAGCACAGAGCCGACCGGGGCACACAACCCTTTGCTGAGGCAAAAGGTGACGGAATCTACGTGTTGGGTAACGGCCGTTGCCGGGATATTTTGCGCCACGGCCGCGTTGAACAAACGCGCCCCATCCATATGCACCGCCAGACCATGCTGGTCGGCGACAGCACGCACATCAGCGAAATAGGCGGGCGGCAGGGGGTAGCCATGTTTGCTGCCATAGCTGTTTTCCACCAGGATGAGGCGAGTACGGGGGAAATGGGGGTCGTCGGGGGAAACGGCCGTTTTCAGCATCGCCACGTCCATCTGCCCCATGTCGTCGGTGGGCAATACGCGGGGCAAAATGCCGCCCAACGTCGCCATGCCGCCGGCTTCGTACAGGTAAGCGTGGGCGTCTATGCCTAACAGGGCCTCGTCACCACGGCCGGCGTGAGCCAAAATGGCCACCAGATTGCCCATTGTGCCGCTGGCAACAAACAGGGCGGCTTCTTTGCCGGTCATTTCAGCGGCCAGGGCTTCCAATTCGCGCACCGTCGGGTCCTCGCCATACACGTCATCGCCTACGGCTGCCTGGGCCATCGCCTGGCGCATGGCCGGTGTGGGCCACGAGACTGTATCGGAACGAAAGTCAATTCTGTCCATGATTCAAGTTTACGTAATATCAGGGAGTTTGCAAGTGGTAGAGAAGTGGGTAGTTGGGAGTTGATAGTTGGGAGTTCATGGCTGATGGGCGATTGTCTGGCGCAGCAGCGGCGTAATAGCCTGGAGCGCCTGGCCGCGATGGCTGATCTGGTGTTTGGTGGCCGAGGGAACCTGGGCCATCGTCAGGCCGCGCTCTGGCAGGAGGAAGACGGGGTCGTAGCCAAAGCCGCCGCTGCCGGCCGGTTCGTAGGCGATCTGGCCTTCACATACGCCAACGGCCGTGCCAATCACCCCTTCTGGCCCGGCCAGGGCAATGACGCAGCGGAAGCGGGCGGTGCGTTCGGCCGGGGGGACGCCTTGCAGGTTTTGCAGCAGCAGTTGGTAACGGTCTACGTGGTTCAGGCCGGGGCCGCCGTAACGCGCCGTGTAGACGCCGGGCTGCCCATTGAGAGCGTCCACTTCCAGACCGGAATCGTCGGCCAGGGTCAGCAGGCCGGTCTGGTTGGCATAGGCCAGAGCCTTCAATTCGGCGTTGGCCTGGAAGGTATCGCCCGTTTCTTCTACGTCGTCGTTAATGCCAGCGTCGTCCAGACTCAGCCAGGCCACGTCCAGGTCGGCCAACATCTCGGCAAATTCGGCGACTTTACCTTTGTTGTGGGTAGCTACGAGTAATGTTTGGGTCATGTATTCCTCTTTGGGAGAGTTGGTTGGTTTGATGGTTTGCTGGCTAACCAACCAGCTATCAAACCACGCCGCACCGCCAATATGCGCTGCGGATCATCCTATGTTATACTCATCTGTTAATTCTACCGCAAAGGAGGTTGTGATGGACAAACAACATCCTTCGCGACTGCGCTTCAATTTCGGCTTCCTCATTGAGGCGAGATTAGGCACCAGCCGCACGATTGAACTGGACTATCCAACCATTGACGTAGAGGACGTGACGTTATCGCCTTTGCAAGGCACGTTGGAGGTAACGCGCACGTCTGAAGGGGTGTATCTGGCGGGGACGCTGCACACGGTAACGGCCGTTGCCTGTGTTCGCTGCCTGAACGACGCCTACGTTCCGTTATCCGTTACCCTGAGTGAATTGTTGTATTACCCACCCTGGGATGCGCCGGCAGGCGAATTGTTTATTGGCGAAGACGGCTTTATTGACCTGGGGCCGCTGGTACGTGAGTTAAGTTTACTGGAAGTGCCCATCCAGACAGTGTGCCGTCCAGACTGTTTGGGCTTATGTCAGATTTGCGGCCAAAACCTGAATGAAGGGGAGTGCGGCTGCGAAGACGAAGAGATTGATCCGCGTCTGGCTGTGCTGAAAAAGCTGCTAGATGAGCCGTAAGCCGTAAGCCGTAAGCCGTAAGCCGTAAACGGAACACGGAACACGGAATACGGAACACGGAATACGGAACACAGGACCACCCATGCGACCCATGCTCGACGACA
>CALFEW010000295.1 GCA_937958365.1 uncultured Chloroflexota bacterium
AACGCCACCGTCAGGTGCGCTGGCGCGGTTGACCAATGAATGAATCGCAGCCAAAACGCTGGCCCATTCAGGACTCACGCCAGCGACAGGTGGAAGTGTTGTTCGGTCTCTTTGCCTTTCTGAGCCACAATTCCCACAGCCTATGCCCCAAACAACCACCAATGATTTAGCAGAATAGACTACTGGATGAGCTATTGCGTCACAAATTCGAGCTTTTCAACCTCATCTATATTGAAATTCTGCCGCGTTTGCCACAGATCATAGTTGTTTTGCATAGCTAACCAGCTTTCGGGAGATCTGCCTAATGTTTTTGAGAGGCGTAACGCCATTTCCGGCGTAACACTACTTTTTCCGTTTAGTAGGCGTGTAAAAGTAGATGGGGCAACCTTCAATTTAGCGGCGACCGTGCGGGAACTGACTTGTAGTTCTTCTAAATATACTTCTCGAATAAATTCCCCAGGGTGGGGCGGATCGTACATGTTCATTAGTGATAATCCTCATAGTTCACAATATAGGCATTGCCATCTATGAACTCAAATGTAATGCGCCAATTTTTGCTAACATCCACTGCCCAAACGCCTTGTTTATCGCCCTTTAACGGATGAAGGCGAAAACCCGGCAAGTCCATATCTTCCAGAGTCGTGGCGGTATCGAGGGCAGCAAGACGAATTCTGATCTTTTGGCGATGAGAAGGGTTAATACCAGCGACGTTACCAGTTTCAAAGAAGCGTTTAAGCCCTTTGTGCCTGAATGACTTGATCATGGAATAGATTATATGTCTCGTTGCGTATTGCGCAACAAAGTGGAGCCCATCGAGCGGCAGTTCAAGCGGGGGACTAACCTGGTCGGCGTGCAGAAGACGATGGCGCAGCAGATTTTTAAGAGGTAGTTTGGGGTGGGCAACGGCCGTTTAAGCTGAGAAGGCAATGGTGGCAAACGGCCGTTGCCTGCCCAAAAAGTTGCTATAATACTTGCCCACAATCTGCTTCTGATTCTCTGGAGACCCAGAGGCAGACACCAGGAGTTGGCTAATGTCTGGAAACATGCAATCACTGACGGCCGTTTTCGACGGTTGGCAAGGCTTTCAAACCAGCCTGATTCACGCTGTCGCACCGCTGACCCCGGAGCAACTCGCCTGGCGGTCGGCGGCCTCACTCTACTCAGTGGGGGAACTGGCGCGTCATATCAGCCTGGGACGAATTGCCTGGTTTGCGCGGATGTCCGCCCCAGGCAGCGCCGAGTTGGTGGCTAACATTGACGCCTGGGAGGTAGACGGAGATGGCAACCGGCAGGTTGTGGAGAGCGCCTTTCCCATCACCGAGAACGCCGCCGAACTCGTTCATTGGCTAGAAACCACCTGGGTTATGATTGCGCGTACTCTTCAGGATTGGACGGTGGACAATCTGGCGAAAACCTATCGCCATGTCTGGAACGGTGACGTGTATACCGTTTCCCGGCAGTGGACGCTCTGGCGCATTATGACCCACGACGTTTACC
>CALFEW010000296.1 GCA_937958365.1 uncultured Chloroflexota bacterium
ACCTATCTCTGCCAGTCAAAGGCTATGATAAAATAAGCTACCATACCAACGAGACTTTTTCGCCCCCTCATCCGTTATATAAATTAGAAACGTAACATGGATGAACCCATATGCCCGAAGAAGTGACCGCAGCCGTTATCAAACGCGCCCAGTCCGGTGATACGACCGCCCTCACTGATCTGTATGAACATTACAAATCGGACGTCTACCGCTATCTCTATTACCGGGTGGGCCGGCCGCAACTGGCTGAAGATTTGACCACCGAAGTGTTTATCCGCGTGATGGAGCATTTACCGCGCTACCAACCGCGCCGTGTTCCCTTTCGCGCCTGGCTGTTGCAAATCGCTCGCAACCTGGCAATTGACCACGCGCGTAAGCTGGCTGTGCGCCATCACGTGGACCTGGATGAAGACATGGCGGCGGATTTGGATGGGCCGGAAACGGCCGTAGCCCGTACCCTCACCACTGAACATCTCCAACACGCCCTCCACCGCCTGACGGCCGACCAATGCGACGTTGTCATTCTACGCTTTGTGGCCGAGATGCCTATCAAAGAAGTAGCCGAGACGCTCCGCAAAAGCGAGAGCGCCGTGAAAGCCTTACAAGCCCGTGGGCTGGAAGCGCTGCAACAAATTCTGACCCCACAAAGGGTGCCCCATGACTCATAAAGACGACATCCTACAACAACACATCGCTATGCTAGAATCTGGCGTATCGTTGGAAGAAGTTCTGGCCCATCTCCCAGAAGACCAGGCGCATCTGCATGACTTACTGCGGCTCGCCGCAGCCGTTCGCGCTGTACCCAAGCCGCAGGCCAGCCCGGCCTACAACCGCAATGGCGTTGTACCCGATTTTATCCGCCAACACGCACCGGAAACGAAACGGCCGTTCCTGTCCACCTTCTTCCCCCAGGGTCGCGCCATTCCCCGCCTGGCCCTCTCCGGCCTGACTGCTGTGGCCCTGCTGGTGGTCGCCGTCGTCTGGTTCACCTCTTTGGGCAGCCAACTACAGACCGCCCACGCCCTCACCCTGGCCGAAGCCAGCGGGCAAATCGAAACGGCCGTAACAGACGACGATACCTGGCAACGCATTGACGTTGGCGCGCCGCTGAGCGCCGGACAACGCCTGCGCAGCGGCCCTGGTTCTACGGCCGTCCTACAATTTATAGATGGCAGCCGCCTTCATCTGGCGGCCAACAGCGAATTAGCCATCACCACCCTGGCGCAGCGCCCCGGCGAGGCGCTGGTCGTGGAATTAACGCAGCACGTCGGCCAGACCCGGCATCAGGTCACGCCCCTGCGCAGCCCTGATGCCCTGTATATTGTCCATACCCCTTCCGGCGACGCCGAAGTGCGCGGCACAACCTTCAGCGTGGCGGTAGGCGCTGATGGTCACGCCTTTTTTGCCGTAGATGAAGGGCAGGTGATGGTGACATCCGCCGGTACGGCCGTGCCCATTACCGCCGGACATGCCACCGACACGCGCAGCGGACACGCGCCGGGCGCGCCGGTGCGCGCCTTCAGCAGCCAGGGCGAACTGCTGCGCCAGGAGCAGTCGCTCTGGCAAATTGACGAAATGCTGGTTTATTTCACCGAAGAGACGCTCCTGGCCGACGCTGTGGTCATTGGCGATTGGGTGCAGGTGACGGGCCGCATTTTGCCCAACGGCCGTTGGCAAGCCGACAGTCTCGCCCCGATTGCCAATGCCGATCATCGCGCCGTTTTTACCGGCGTGTTGCAAGCCACAACGCCCCAACTCTGGCTGGTGGATGGCATTTCGCTGTCGGTGACGAATGAGACGGAACGGCCGTCTGACCTGACCATCGGCGATCTGGTGCGCGTCGTTTACACCATTGGCAGCGACGGCCGTCGCCTGGCCCGGCAAATCCAGCCGCTCATGTCCGAAGCTGACGCCCGCCTGGAAGACGCTTCCCAATCCGCCCGCCCCAGCCTCGCCTTCGAGCCGGACGAACTGGAAGCGCCCGGCTGCGAAACCGGCGTCACGCTGACCGGCTTCCTGACCAACAGCGGCGAATCGTCTCAGGACGCCGCCGCCAACGTGGAATTGGACTACACGCAACTTACCGGCGCGGAATTTGTCGAAGCGGTCACCATCAATCCAACCGGGTGGCAGACCATCGCCGCCGGCGAGACAGTTTCTTTTACGGTGCAGGTAGATTTAGCCGCCGCCTGGCTGAATGCCCGGCCCGAGGCCGAAGTGAAACTGCGCCTGTTCATCGCCGGGGAAAGCAATCGCCCCGACCATCACCTCACCCGCCTCACCGTCACCCTCATCCAGAGTTGCGACCAGACCACCAACACGCCGACCGCCACGCCGACCATCACACCCACGCCGGATCCATCGGCCAGTCCTACGGCCACCGGCGTTGCGCCCTTGCCGGCCAGCGGCTGCACCGGCATCTCCCCCCACCCCGAAGGCGTGCGGCTGGCTCAACTGTATGGCGTGTCGTATGAAGAGATTGTCGGCTGGTTCTGCGATGGCTTTGGCTTTGGCGAGATTGATCTGGCTTATGGGTTGAGTCAGGATACGGGCACGGCCGTTGCCGACATTTTCGCCATGCGCCGCCAGGGACTTGGGTGGGGCGAGATTATGCAAGCTCTGGGCGTGCTGCCCGGCCCACCATCCAGTCCGCCCGCTGGTCCGCCGGTGACATCTGAACCCACCGAACCGCCTGAACCAACCGAACCACCGGAGGACGAGGACGAAGATGATCCGCCTCCGCCGATTGTGCCGCCTGGTCATAACATCACGCCGCCGGCGCCGCCCAGACCGCCAGGTGGTGAACCCTAAGCCTGTCAACGACAGACAGCCCACATGCTTCATTGCGCTGGTCGTGCGCATATCAACCTTTCTGCCAACCAACAACGTCTTAGCCAGACTCGACCGGCATCAAATTTAAGTTATTCATAGCGGCATACCGGCCTCTGTATAGTTCAGCGCGGCTGGTTGCCGGAAAGTGATACGCTGCCATGAAGCGAATTTTGATTATTGATGATCATCAACCGAACCGCACCTGGGTCCGTCAACTTATTGGTAAGCTGCATCCGCAGGCGCATGTAATGGAAGCGCAAAACGGCCGTGATGGGTTGGCTTTGGCGTTCAAGGAACAGCCAGACCTGATCTTATTGGATGTTCACATGCCGTTGATGGATGGTTATGAAACGGCCCGCGCCCTGAGCGCCGTGCCACAAACGCAATCCATCCCCCTCATCGGCATGACCCTGGCTGGTCACGAACAATCCACAACGCTGGCCCATTTACGGCCGTTTTGCCGCTCTATCTTGTTCAAACCCTTTTATGCCGCGCAGTTGAGCGCAGCGCTGACGTGACGTTGGCGCTCTACACCCTGGAGGTAAAAGCATGTTTCGAGTTATCCAGTTAACCCTTGTCCTGTTCTTGTTCTCTCTGCTCGTCGCCTTCACCGCGCACCCACCGGCCCAGGCCAGCCCCCTGACTACCGAAACAGACCAGTTACTGGCCGCCGATGCTACCATCGCCGCCCGTTTTGGCCGGTCGGTGGCGGTGGATGGCGATACGGCCGTTATCGGCGCGCCGGCCGCAGCAGGCAATGTCCCCCAGACCGGAGCGGCTTACGTGTTTGCCCGTTCCGGCAATGCCTGGACGCAAACCGCCAAACTCATGGCTGCCGATGGTGAAGCGGGTGATTTATTCGGCACGGCCGTTGCCATTCAGGGCGATACCATCCTCGTCGGGGCCAATGGCGACGACGACGTAGGCGGCAACGCTGGCGCGGCCTACATCTTCACCTACGATGGCAGCAATTGGGCCGAAACCGACAAACTGCTGCCCGGCGAAGTGGGCGACGCACATTTTGGTAACAGCGTG
>CALFEW010000297.1 GCA_937958365.1 uncultured Chloroflexota bacterium
GATAATATACGAAACGTCCGGGTCCTTCGTCTTCCGCAGCGGTGTCGGCACACAAATAAAAATCGCCGCCACGTCACGCAGTTCCCGGTAATCCACGCTGGCCCGCAGTTTGCCCGCCGCCACCAACGGCCGTAACTGACTATCCGGCACATCCTCTATATAGCTCTCACCCCGGTTCAACATCTCCACTTTACGGCCGTCCACGTCCACGCCGACCACCGTAAACCCCTCTTCGGCAAAAGCCACCGCCTCCGGCAGCCCCACATACCCCATGCCAATAATGCCAATCGCCGCCTCTCTGGCCGCAATCTTCGTTAACAATTGCTCTTTAGTTGTCATCGTTACACTCCATCAAAATATCATTTGCCTGCTCTGTACCTGACAGATGAATTCCCAGAGTGGACCAATCTCCAAGATTGGTCCACTCTCGCAGGTTAACAATCTCACCAGTTAAAACAAACGGACGCCTGAATTGTACCCCAACACCCAACCATAAAAGCAACCACCCAAACGGGCTATAGTACCATCCAACCAAAGGACGCTCGTATTGTACATAATTTCACATTCTGTTTGACAAATCCGATCAACCGTATTAACATCTATTTGCGGTCGCACAATCTTTACTGGTTTATTGTATTGTCACAACAAGCGGGGGAAACGTGGAAATTCGTCAGTACATTGCATTGTTTTTGCGTTGGTCATGGCTGATTGTCCTCGGTGTATTATTTGCCGGAACAGCCGCCTTTTTTGTCAGCCGGTCACAAGATCCGGTTTACAAAGCTACTTCCGTTCTGCTAATCACCGAAGGCACACTCAATACCAACAATGAGTTCAGCGCCTTACAATACAGCGAACGGCTGGCCCAATCCTACGTACAGCGCCTGACCAACCATGAAGTGTTAAGCCAATCCATTCTCAATTTAGGTCTTCCTCTCGATCCAACCGACCTGAAAGAGAGTATTCAGGTCAGCCTGCTCAACAATTCCCAGCTAATCGCCCTCAGCGTCGAAAACACCGACCCGCAGGTCGCCACCGCCCTGGCCAACGAGATTCCCGCCGTCTTTGCCGAACGAAACTCAACGACCCAATTGGAACGGTACGCCAGTTCCCGGCAAAACCTGGAAGCCGAGCTAAACGACGTTCAGTTAGAATTGACTCAGGCCCAGAGCGCCCTGGCCGCCGCCCAGGCGCAAGACGCACCCCAGACCACGCTCGACCAGCTAACCAACAACGTCTTACAACTGCGTGATACCCATACCCGCCTGCTGGAAGGTTATGAAAACATCCGCGTTGCCGAAGCCAGCAGCCTGAACAACATCACCATTGACGAACGCGCGCTCGTCCCCCAGAACCCCATACGTCCGCGTACCCTCACCAACACCCTCCTGGCCGCTATCGTCGGCGGCATGATAGCCGTGGGCATCGTCTTCTTAATCGAATACCTGGACGATACCGTCAAAGACCCGGAAGTCATCGAGCAAACCCTGGGCGTCGGCGTTCTTGGGTTCATTTCCCAAACTCCGAACGGCGCTGCCAACGATGAATTGTTAATGCTGGCCCAGCCCCGTTCACCGAACGCCGAAGCCTATCGCCAGGTGCGGACCAATATTCAGTATGTGGGCATTTCCCGGGAAGTCAAAACCCTGCTTATTACCAGCGCCAACGCGGGTGAGGGCAAATCCACCACAGCCGCCAACCTGGCCGTCTCCCTGGCCCAGGCCGGCGACCAGGTCATCCTGGTAGACACCGACTTACGCCGCCCCACCCTGCATCGCTACTTTCAGACGGCCAACAATCATGGGTTGACCAATTTATTGCTCGACAAAGAGGGGAACCTGGAAACCTTCTTGCGGCCAACGGCCATCCCCAATCTACAACTCGTCCCCTCCGGCCCCTTACCACCTTATCCCGCCGAATTGCTCGGTTCGGAACGCATGCGTCAGATCATTGACCAGCTCAGCGCCGCCGCC
>CALFEW010000298.1 GCA_937958365.1 uncultured Chloroflexota bacterium
GTCGGCCAGCAGTTCGCCCAGCCGTCGGCCAAAGAAGCGGGCGGCTTGCGGCGGGGCGCTGATGTGCGCCCAGTTTTCACGTGGTTCGCCTTGCTGGTCGCCGAGGTTACTGGAAGAGACCCGAGGACGCAACACGTCGGGGTCGTCGTAGGCGGCGGGACCCACAGCGGCCATGCTATGACAATCTACCACAAGTTTAACGGCCGTGTCGTCTAAAACGGCCGTCAGTTTTTCGTGCCACGGCCGCCAATACGTCGCAATCAGGCTGTTCACCAGGTCCATGTCTGGCGATTGGCCGTCGTGAAACACCGGCGCGCCATAGCTGGTTTGCCCTTTCACGGCCCCATCTCCCAAACGATGATGCAGCGCCGCATCATCCGGCCGGTTCACGTCTATGACAGCCCGGGCAAAGGGGAAATTCAGCCAATGCTGAACGCGCTCCCGATAATCAAAAATTTCATCCACGTACGCATCCGCCTCGTTAAAAATCTGCGCGGGCGTCAGAGCCACCCGCCCGATTAACTCCGGGGGAACTGCCAATCCTCCGTGGGGAATAATAATCGCGATTGGTAATTTTGGGTTCATTTCGTTCCTATACTTCAGGCCTGTACAGCCTTGATGATGGTGATGGGCCGGGACGCTGTCGAGCCTCGTTTAAGTATACGACAACTCGTTCTGCTGACCATTTATGACCATTTTCCCAACGAGATTTCCGGTTTTCAGGAATTCATGGGCAGCTTTTCATTGTATTCTTTATAGTATAGAATTGCCCTGGCGAACTAAACAGTGTACGTTTTCAGCCTTCTTTACTCTTCGCACAACGATACCGTTTGTACCGGGAACAACTCGCCATGAAGAAATTGGCCACTCTGAGGCAAGCCATCACGTTGCCTTCTCCGTCACTTTCGCCCGCACAACAAAGCCGCTCACAATTGTTAGCCGCATTGCTGCTGTTTGTCATGTTAACGGCCGTTCTCCTTGTCCTTGTTCAAACACTTTTTCAGGTAAACGAACCCGTCACGCTTTTGGGCAGCAAGCTGCTGGCGATTGCGTTGCTCTTTGTAGCGCTGGCTCTTTCGCGGACCCGGCATTATGAATGGGCGGCGCTGCTTTTTGTCGTCTCTTTCGACGCTTTCATTGTCGCCAGCATCCTGACCAATCCGCCCATAAACGCCAGCCTTGCCGTCTTTCTTGTCATTCCCGTCCTCGTCGTCAGCGCCCTGGCTTCGCCGCGCAAATCGTTGGCTGTGACCCTGCTGAATTTAGTCGTGGTACTACTTTTGCTGGTTTTTCCCATCGCGCCGCGCCGCACGGCCGTTACGCTGATTTTCTTCTACGCTGTGATGAGCGGTCTGATTTGGCTGACGGTTTATTATCTCAACCGGCTCGGAGCCGAACACAACGCCAGACTGCTGTCCGAGGATAATCTGCTCAGCGCGTACATTCAGGACGCCAATGATTGGATTTTTTCGTTGGATAAAAACGGCCGTTTCAGCGACGTTAACCGCAAAGTCTGCCAATCATTGGGCCTGGAAAAAACCGATTTTATCGGCAGACAGCCGCTGGAGTTCATCGCGCCGGAAGACAGACCGCACATCGCCACCATGTTGGAAAAGGTGCTGCACAACGAAGACGTGGACGTTGTGGAAGTCAAAGTCCCTGCGCCCGACGGCCGTTTCTTGTGGCTGGAAGTTCGTGGTCGCACCCTGATCCAAGATGGCCGGGTCGTCGGGACCATTCACATTGCCCGCGACGTCACCGAACGCCATCTGAACGCCTTATCCCAACAAAAACTAAATTGGGAAACCACCCTGCTATACGAAGCCAGCAAACGCCTGTCGCAATCGCGCATCAGCGAACTCATCGGCGACGGGCTGGTCG
>CALFEW010000299.1 GCA_937958365.1 uncultured Chloroflexota bacterium
CTGTATTGGCTGCCGCAGTTGGGGGCTGGCGATACGGCGACCGTGCCACTGCCGGTGGGCGAAACGGCCGTACTCACGGCATAACACAACTGGCTAAAGTTGGCCGTCACGCTTTTGACGCTGTTCATCGTTACAACTACCGAAGAATTGCTCCCACTGGTGTCGCCGCTCCAATTGACGAACTGGTAGCCGGTATTTGGAGACGCGGAAAGGGTAACGGCCGTTCCCTGTGTATACGTATCGCCGACACAATTAGGCTGTGGATTGCGGGTTACACTGCCACTATTGGCCGGGCTTATAGCTGTCGTCAAACTAAAGCAAGGGATTGGAGTCGCTGTATTCGTCGGCGTATTGGTAGGTGTGTTCGTCGGCGTGTTGGTGGGCGTATTCGTCGGTGTGTTGGTGGGCGTATTGGTGGGCGTATTCGTCGGTGTGTTGGTGGGCGTGCCCGTTTGCGTCGGCGTATTGGTCACGGTCGGCGTGTTGGTTTGGGTTGGGGTTTGGGTGATGGTGGGCGTGGCTGTATATGTGCCAGGTCCATTGGTGGCGGTGGGCGGTGGTGGCGGCGTATACGCCAGCAGCGCTGGTGGCGCTACCGGAGCCTGGCGCACCAGACGGGAAAATACGCCCTGAATTTGCGGCCCCATCAGAGTGATGATGGCAAACGCGGCCAGCCCGGCAAGCATTAACAAGATAAGGTACTCCGTGATCCCTTGCCCATGCTCGCGATCTCTGCCTTCAGATGGTTGATTTGATTTGGACCTGCGATGATTCATCATGATTACACCTTGAGAAATTTTCACATACAGTGTAGAGACGGCCGTTTCGTTTGCCTATGCCCCATTTGTCCTTTAACGGATGAGGTAAGGCAGGCCCTTTAGACGAATTTGCCAGCCGTAGGTATCGTCCTGGCCGCCTCTATAGCGAGCCACCAGGCGGCCACCAAAAAACGGCGTACACACACCCCGTTGAGCAGGGTTGCTGGGGTTGGTGCAGCGGGTTGGGTCATAGGTAGGAACAAAGAGTTTATAAGGTGGGTCCACCCATACGTTCTGGCAAGAGCCAATACGGCAACGGCCGTTCGTCGGATAATTCGCCGCGTTGTGATCCGGATCATTGGTAGGATTGCTTGAGTTGGCAAACACCAACGACCAATCCGACATGGACACAGAATCGAAAAAGAAGGTGATAGGCGGCTGCGCCCCAGAGTCCGAATCGAACAAACTCACACTGATCTCTTGCCCCGCGTATTCGGGTGGCACGTAAATCAAGGGGATGTCCACGTAAGCGGAAGGATAGTTAGAGTTCATCGGCAGGTTGCCCAACCCAAAAACCGTCACGCCCCTGGAGCTATGCGTCCCCGGATTGTTGATAACCTGGACGTTCCGCGTATTGACGTTGCTGGAAATGGTACTCACATAATCGGGCGGGCCGGCCCACACTTCAAATCCATTTTCAGAGGAACCGGTGATGGCGGTCACGTCCAGATAAATATACCGGTAGCCGGTGTCTGGGTCGCGCAAAATGTTAACCAACTGATTGCTGATGCTGATTTCAAAACTACCAAAATCACCAGCGGTAGCACCGGCCCCCGTTGTGGGCACGTTAGCCGGCTGGTCATAAATCATTTGCGCCCCTGGTGAAACCCAGTGCATATCCGTCAGGTGGCCACCGTTGTCCCGAACGCCGTCACCAGTCTGGCCGGTGTATTTGGCCAGATTAGTCCTGCTAATCGTTCCGTCATTCAAATTCTCACGATAATAAAACAACTCATACGTGGTTTGGGTATTGTTGGCCGTGGTGTAGCTGCTACCCGCATCGCAGGCGCTGCGCGGACGACGATTTTCATCAATACGGACAAACCACCACGGATTCACCTTGTCCAACGGCAAACCCAGTTGTTCATCTTCGAGAGTATCAATCAGGCAAGGGTTCATGCGAGCGACGCTAGAACCTTGCGTACAAGTTCCGGTCGTGATGGCGGCTCTACCCGAATCAATCCATACCTGCGTATGCGATACCTGACCCTGATAAGTAGAATTGCTGTTATAGTTATTGGCCTGATTCATGGAATCGGGATCAAAAAGCTCTACCCGCACAATGTCACTAGGATAATCCGGGGGGATCAGAATTCGGTATTGGTAGGTGTAAAGACCTGCATATTTCCCCGATTCACTGGCCGGAGACCAATTTGGCAGGTCGGGAGAAAAGGGATCGCCATTGCTGCTGCAAATCTTTGGACCAAACACAGACTGGTTGGAAGTTGTCAACGCCCCATCTTCAACGCGACGACTGGCGTATACGTCGGTGATGGGGAAATAGGCGGCCGCCGCAATACTTGTCACATCATAATTCCGCAAACCAATCACCGATAAAAAGTAGAGATCCACCGGCCAGGTAGCTGTCACTGTGTATTCATAAGCACTCAATTCATTAATGTCGGCGCTGCTCACAAATGTAATGGGCGCAGGCGATGAGGCAGTGGCTAAAGAAGTGGTTAGGGGCAGGTTGGAGTTCAGGAATTGGGCCGCCTTATTGTTGGCGTTGTCCAACATGCTTAGTTCTTCCACTTCAGTAACGGCCGCAAGCACGGCCGCATCTACCGCCTTGCTCAGTTGGGAGCGGCGGGCAAAAATCAGGCCCACGTCTACGGCTATGCCCACAAAGGCCAGAAGGCCAATCATCATCAGGGCAACCAGGACGATGCTTTGTCCTTCCTGCTTGTCAAAACGCTTCTTGTTGTTTGGTCGTGTCTGCTCGTTCATGATTTCACCTTGCTTTAGGAACGTCAGTTGTGTTATACGCCTGGGTTGATGGCTTCCTGTGCGTCATGTTTGCCCACAAGACCGATCCCAGCGGATAAACTCCATCATGATCCAATTTCCAGACAGGCTGTACGCCTGAATACGGAAAATGGCAAATCCATCTACCTGATAAAACGGGACGCCGCCCAGGTACTGTTCGGCGGTATTGCTTAAAATCGGTAGGCGCAAAGTTCGGCGATTGGTGATGTGCCCTTGTAAGACGGTAGCAATGCCATTCAGATTGCTAACATCGCCGTTGACGGCTACGCGATCGGCGATGTGCAGTGCTTTGTCGGTAGGGTCGCCTACTTCCACAAAACCGCGCACAACATAGGCAAAGCCAGGGACCGGGACGCCGGCATCTCCGCGGTTTTGGTAGTCGGCTACGTTACCGGGCCAGGTGAGGCTGTTGCTGAGGGTGGTGTTGCCCGAAACAATGCCGAAATTCCATTTAGGAAAGACGATTTGCAGCGGGTCCATATCATAAAGAAAGATGGAGCCTTCGGTCGCGCTGGCCAGGTCAATATTGGGTCTGTGCTGGGTAAAGCTGACATAGGTCGGCTTAGGATTGGGATACGTCATACCGGTTAAGGCTGCGGCATAGTCGGCTTCGGTGATGGAGCGGATGCCATTGCTGACGGCCATAGGGAAAGCGGCCGTGCAGCCATTGGTCTGGTCTACGTTGCTCAGGCTGGCGCGGCGCATCACGCCAAATCCCTGAATCGAGTTGTAGCCAACCAGAGCGGGCAGGGCGTTTAGCCCAAGAATAGAATCAATGTCGTGAATGACGTAAACGCCCACAATTTCCAGATCTGCCGCCAGGGCCTGCGACTGTACGCCGTCTTTGTTGCCCTGAAGTTCGCCGATCATTTCGCTCCGCAGGCAATCGGTGGTGCAGGCCGAGTCCAATCTGGCGAGAACTTCAGTGTAGACCCGCGTTTGGCCGAGGCCAAAGTGTTCCAACTCCCATGAACTGCTATCAAAAGCGGTACCCTGGTCATTGACGCGGGCGTGAATGGTGAAGATGTCCCACACGCCTTCGCTAAGGTCCAGGGTTTGGGTGACGGAATTGAGCGCAATGATGTGAACGTCGTCACCGCCATCGGAAGCGAAGCGGGCGGCGGCGCGCGCGGCCGTTTCAATCCGGTTCTTGGTAATCAACAAGTTGCTGACTTCGACGGTACCGGCGATCAGGACCAGCAAGATGGGCAATACCAGGGCTAATTCCACCAGGCTTTGCCCTTTTAGGCTAAATGTGGAGGGGCGGTGAGATTGTTTGTTCATATCCTTCTCTTCTTTCGCTTCAGGGTTTTTGTACAATTTCCAATACTTCCCCGGAAGTTGCGTCCAGACGCATGGCGATGAAATCTTCTGATTGTTCATCGAATAAGGAGACGAGCCATTCCATACGGCCGTTTCCACCCACGGTATTCAGCGACAGTGAGATTGAGGTACTGCTTTTGTTGCTCAAAAAGTCGGCGCCGCCATTTTCCATGATCTGGGTGACGGCTTGCGGACTGTCTATTTTCCAGCCGCCGCTAATGTCCATGGGCGTCAGCGGGATGTCTGCCTGGCTGACCAGCGGCGGGCTGGGTGTGTTTTCGACGACGCTGATTTGGGCAACGGCCGTTTCGCCAGGCGAGTAGTAGGTAAATGCCCAGGATGCCGCGCCGCTGGAATAGGAACGGCCGTCTTGCGCCGACCAGGTGGCCGTCGCCGTCAGCAGTTGCGCGTCTGGCTGCCACACTTTGGCCTGGTTACTGGCGGCCGCCAGCGCCGACAATGCCGTTTGCCCACCTTCCAGAAGGGCCTCGGCCGGCTGAATCACCATCTCTGGCGCAGCCGGGCGATACCAAAGCATAAACGCCAGCCCGCCGACAATAACCAGCAAGACGACCAGCAAACCACCTAAAATCCATTCAAATCGGTTCATGGTTTCGTATCTTATTTGCGTATGACCGGTAATAGCAGGATCGCTTTACACGTTACGGCTGCCCGCCGATGGAAAATCTCATGAGTCGAAACACTGTCTATGCGATCATATACCAACTGAATCCAACCCTGGCTGGCAGCCATCGCCGGTTTAATAAACCTGTAGTCAAGATTGTATTCTATCGTATGGGGAAGCGTCCCATTGCCCCAGCCGTCACAACTTTGCATACTCTGGATCACTTCGTTTGGATTGAGTGTGGTGGGCACGATGCCACTAAACGTCATGTAAGCTGCGCTTCTCTCACTGTCCACAGCCAGAGCCGCCACAACTTCTGAAGGATCCGCGCCATTCACCTCTACAAATCCCCCAGAAACCGAGGAAAAATTATCGCTGTTCAAGGCGTCGCATGGTGTGGAACAGGTTGCATAAAAGACATCTTGCTTATCGTTCGCGTCCTCCACAACAACTTTGCGGGTATAGGCTATGTGCAATTGGCTGCCAGACAATGCCATCACAACGTGGGCAGCAATATCAACGTCCGCGGGTGACAGGAGGGTGTTTTCGATTTCAGGGTTCCAGACAGGCGCCGCCAATGGCCCCGTGAGGGTACCACGGGAGAAAACGATTTCTTGACCACCACTCGCTGTGTCGTTTTGCCAGGCCAGATAGAGACGGCCGTTTCGATCCACTGCCACCGCCGGTTCACCCGAATCCCCAAGCGGTTCTTCTTCCAGGCTAACCGGCGTAGACCAGGTCGCGGTCCCGCTTGCCAGGTAGGCATAATACACAATCGCCGGCTGCTCTTGCACCCAAACCAGGTGCAGTTTGTTGTTTTGGTCCAGAAAAACGCTCGGATCGGTGATCTCGTAAGAATTGGCAATCGTCACCGGAGCAGTCCAATTGGCGCTGCCTGTCTTGCTGGAAAATACCAACAGATTTTGCTGTGGTGTAATCTTCTTGACCCAAATGGCAAAGGCTTTATCATTTTGGTCAATGGCCCCAATCACCTGCGCCGATGCGTCTACCGACGTGTGAATTTTGGCGCCTACTGTCGAAGACCATGTCTGACCCTGATTGGTAGACATCGTGTAATACGGATCGTCGTCGCTTTCATT
>CALFEW010000300.1 GCA_937958365.1 uncultured Chloroflexota bacterium
TGCCGGGGACGTGGGTGGATGTGCGGTTACGGCCGTCTGCCCTGCAGCAAGGTTCCACCGTATCTGTCTACGTGCAAAACCTGTTGGATGGCCTGCCCACCGGGCAGTTGGCCGGACGCACACTGCACTTTACCCCTTACGATGGCGGCTACGTGGCTCTGGTAGGTCTGGACGCCTTCACCGAACCGGGGCGCTACGAGCTGGAGTTGGCCGGTTCCGGCAGCCAGCCCTGGGCGCCCTTCCGCCAGACGTTGACGGTAGCTTCTTCCGGTTATGGCACGCAGTACATCGCCATCCCTGAAGAGTTAAGCGGCCTGCTGGACCCGGCGCTGCGCCAGAATGAAGATGCGTTCCTGGACGCCATTTACACGCGCTTCAGCGAGACGCAGCTTTGGGATGGCCCCTTCCAATATCCGGTGACGACGACCATTGTGACTGCGCCGTATGGCGACGGCCGTTCCTACAACGATGGCCCCATTGACATTTTCCACACCGGCATAGACTTCGCCGGGGGGATCGGCACGCCTATTTTAGCCCCGGCCAACGCCATTGTTGTGTTCAGCGGTCCGTTGGAGCTGCGGGGCAACAGCGTCATTTTAGATCATGGCCTCGGCGTCATGACCGCCTATTTCCACCTGTCCGAAATTCTGGTGGCCGAAGGCGACACGGTGACAACCGGCCAGCCGGTGGGGTTGGGCGGCAATACCGGCCTCTCCAGCGGTCCCCACCTGCACTGGGACGTGCGCATCAATGGCGTGGCAGTTGATGGCATTCAATGGACAACCACTTCGTTCCCATAACCGGCAAAAACCCAAAATTGAAGATTAGAGATTGAAGACGGAAGACGCGCCATCTTCAATCTCTAATCTTCAATCTTCAATCGCTGCTAACGGCCGTCAAATTAACCAAAACTGCTCCCAACTGGCAACTACAACCCAGAATTGGTATAATTTTCCCATCTTGGAGAAAACCTTCCCCTTGTTACAGGAGTTTGTTGTGATACAACCCCAAACGCAGAATCCGGACTACTGGGGGTCCGCTTTTATCTTGACGGAATCTGACGTCGAGCAAATCTACAACCATTTTTTGGAGGTAGAGAAGCCGCAGACGGCTAAACAGATTGCCCGCATTATCATTGTCCATCGGGTCGCTGAGGAAAAAAATCGCATCGAGCGTCTGATGGCTGCCCGCCAGGTCTATCAGCCTAAGAACAGCTTCGCGGTAGGCGACGATCTGGTCTTCCCGGTTCTGAAGTTTGCCCATGGCAAAGTGACGGCCGTTCGCGCCGGTTTTAACCCCAATTACGGCAAATTCAACGTCATTGCTGTAGACATCAAAGGTAAAATTCGGGAGTTTGCTGCCGAGTTAACCACAACCGACGCCCTCAACCTGAAAGATGACGATTGGCTGCAAACATTTGATCGGGTAGACATAGATGCCCTGTATGAGCGTTTTGGCGCGGCGGTGGAGTCCCGGGTAACGGCCGTTCTCAGCGAGCGCCCGGAATTTGTCCGTCTGGCCGATCAATGGTTTGTCAAAGCATTATTGGCTGATGTGAATGTCGGTCATCTGCATCTCTCTGAAGCGATTCTGGAAGTAAACGACGGTGGCCCATTAGGCGTGGACGAAATTTTGCCCCACCTGGACATGGACGCCTCTGTAGATGCAGTGACGCAGGCTTTTTCCCTCAATTACGCCCTGATCAAAGACCAGCGTTTTGATGAAGTGGCTCCCGAAGGCCAGGTATCGTGGTTCCTGCGCCGTATGGAACCAGATGGCGTGAAGAACGTGCCGGAACGTCTGATCAATAAAGCCCCATCGTATGACCGCGCTTTATTAAGCCCCCAACTCATGCTGCTAGAGCGTGAATTGGATGATGAATGGTCTAACATCGCACCGCCCACCACGCCGCAGCCGGTGGTGTTTACCCTGATGTATCCGCATCGTTATGCCGGCACGCTGCCGTTGAGTTCACGGATACGGCCGTTATTCCCCCCCAGCACATCCCCGCGTCAGCGCGTCATCTTCATTGACGACGAAACCAACGAAGAAATCGTCGGTTGGGTCATACAAGAACATCGTTACATCTTTGGTCTGAGCGGCTGGTACGAAAAAAACGAAATACCCATCGGCGGTTTCGTTCACCTTTCCCCTGGCCCCAAACCGGGCGTTTTGATGATCGGCTTCGACCGTCGTCGCGCTCAGCGTGAATGGGTGCGTCTGGCAACGGCCGTAGACAACCGCATCAAATTTGAACTGATGCGCCGCTCGGTAAGTTGTGGCTACGACGATCTGCTCATTGTGGGCACAGACGTCGTGGCGGCCATAGACGCGCTCTGGCGTCGGGCGGATGCCAACCAGCGCTCCGTCACCTCGCTGTTGGGTGAAATTTTCCCTGAACTGGCGAACTTGAACCCGCAAAATACGGTCCACGCCAAAACGATCTACAGCGCCATCAACATGCTGCGCCGATTGCCACCGGGACCAATTTTTGCCGAACTTGTGCGCCATCCTGCCTTCCAACCTGTCGGTGATCATTATTGGCGCTTCGATAGTACGCGCTGGCAAGGCAGCAATTAGCCAAGAAGGAATTAAGAGGAGTTATCTTGTCCAGTAATCCACGACCACAATTCAAGTCTCATTCTTTGAAACGGGTCACCGCCGACACCAGGTTTTACGTGGACTATTCATGGTGGAATGAGTCGAACCTGGACCTGAAGACATATCTGTTCACCCGATTGAATATTGGGGAAGACATTGAACTGAATGCCAGCGTGGAAGAAATAGACCTGGTGGACCCCGCTACGGGGGAAGTCCGCCGGGTAGATGGCTTCCAATATATGATTCAGTCCTATTTTAACCAACTGCCTGAAGATTTTATGTCGCGTACTTCGTTGGTAGACGCGGCATTTTGTGTGCTGTTAGCCAACGCCAACCAACCCATGACTGGCCGTGAACTGGCCGATCGGCTACAGCGCCCCATTGACGTGGTGATACGGACGCTCGGCGGGGCCACCATCTACCAGGGTATTCGCCCTGTACCCGATGATGATTAGGTGACGTTGGAAATTGAAGTCAGGCTTTACGGAATGTTACAACAATACAGGCCGGATACAGCGGGTGGCGCTTCACACCACCCGTTTTCTTTTGTTCTGGAGGTCGGCGATACGGCCGTTTCCCTGGCCGCCCGTTTGGGTATACCGGAGGGTTTTGTAACGGCCGTTGCCATCAATCAGACGGCCGTGTCCCTCACAACACTTCTTCAACCCGGTGATCGGGTATCTTTATTTCCGCCCTCCGTTGGGGGCAGTTCCATGAGGTAACTATGCAGGTTTTTATTGCCGGTATCATGCAAGGCATACGTCTGGATAATCAAATAGACAATCAATCCTATCGCCAGCAAATTGCCGCCGCGTTACGGACCCACATCCCCGAAGTCTCTATTTTTGACCCCTGGGTCTTGAATCCCAACAGCGTAGCCTACGACGAAGAAAAAGCGCGCCACACCTTTTTGACGATGACCCGCGAAGCCGCCAAAGCCGACCTCATGATCGCCTATTTGCCCCAGCCCAGCATGGGGACGGCCATGGAAATGTGGGAAGCCTTTAATGCCGGGTTATACATCATCGCAGTCACGCCACTGGTACATCATTGGGCCGTGCGCTTCACGGCCAACGAAATCCTGCCCGACCTGGAGACGCTGATCACCGACATTGCCAACGGCCGTATCACCCAAATCCTTCGCCAGCGGAAATTGGTTGACGCACCTTCTGTTGCTGATTAGAATTGCGCTGATTGTTATTTGCCCCAGTAGCTCAACGGACAGAGCGGCAGACTTCTAATCTGTAGGTTGGGGGTTCGATTCCCTCCTGGGGCGCTTTCTTGACATTTACTCTGCCCTGTGGCAGAATCCCTCCCGCAAATCGGCCCCTGTAGCTCAGAGGATAGAGCGTCGGCCTCCGAAGCCGGAAGCCCAGGTTCGAGTCCTGGCAGGGGCATCCTTAATAAGCATGTAAAGTCAGTAAGGTATGGCTCTTTTGTGACTAATAAGCTTTCTGCCCAATTCACCAGTCTAAGTCGTTTTGGGGGGAGCCATACACAACACTTGTGCGATCTTTCACAAGAAACACATTACATTTGTCACTCTTTCCCACAATTTGCCTGTAATACAATTCGCTCAGGTTTGAGCCAAGACCGGAAATCTTAAAACTTACGGGGAGCATCCTTAGGCATAATCTGTCTGGGGGTGCTTTTTGTTTGTACAAGATTTCTTGACCACTGAACTCACGACGTTGATTAAAGCGTAAGCTCATTCAATGGCAGGTCAAAATAGCGCGTGCTGTCATCGCTGCGGCACGTTAGTTCGGGTTGGAAGCGCAATTTATCACTTTAGGAGACTTTTATGGCCGGTTTAGATCAAGAGACACGCGATATGATCCTGGATACTTTGAAAAAGTATGCCGAGCGTAAATTAACGCCCGACTACTTGCTCAAACTAGATCATGAAGACCAGTTCCCCCACGAAGTCCTGCAAGAATTGTATGATCCTTCGCAGTTAGGCTTGCACCTCATTTTTATCCCGGAAGAGTACGAAGGTTTGGGCGGCGGCGCCTACGACATTTATCGCGTCTCTGAACTGATGGCAACCATTGATCTGGGTGTAGCCACCGGGGTTTTAGCGACTTTCCTGGGTTCAGACCCCATTCGCGTGGGTGGTACAAAAGAGCAAAAAGCGCTCTGGATGGGACGTATCGCTGAAGAAGCGCTGCTAATGGCCTACGGCGCGACCGAACCCCAGGCTGGCAGTGATCTGGCGGCCATGACCACCAAGGCCATCCCGGTGCAAGAAAACGGGACTGTCGTTGGCTATAAAATCAGCGGGCAAAAACAGTGGATTAGCAATGGGGCGGTCGCCGATCTGTATACGATACTGGCGCTGGCTCCCGGCGGTCCTACCTGGTTTGTTGTGGACAAAGATACCCCCGGCTTCACCAAAGGTAAGCCGGAAGACAAACACGGCATTCGCGCCAGCAACACGGCCGCTTTGTTCCTGGAAGACGTCTATGTACCGGTAGACCGGTTGATTGGCGGCGTAGAAGGGCAGGGGTTGGCCCAGGCCCAGGCCGTTTTTGGTTACACTCGCCTGATGGTCGGCGCATTTGGCATGGGCGCCGGCTGGGAAGCGCTCAGACGCGCCATCCGTTATTCCCAGGAACGTATTCAGGGCGGTGCGCCCCTTAGCGAAAAGCAAGGCTACACCCACAAACTCATCGTGCCCAACGCTGTCCGGCTAGAAGCCGCCCGCAGCTACATCGAATGGGTCGCCGAACGGCTGGACAGCGAAGATGGCGAACACGGCCTGCAAACGGAAGGAGCCATCGCCAAATATATGGCCACGGAAGCCGGCAACAAAGCAGCCGAAGACGCCATCCAGGCGCACGGTGGTTATGGCTATACCAAAGAGTACATGGTAGAAAAAATTAAGCGCGACGTGCGCATCACCACGATTTACGAAGGCACGTCGGAAATTATGGAATGGACCATTGCCCGCGACCGTTGGCAGCTTCATCTGAAGTCACGCATGGCTTTTTACAACGATTGGGCTGACCGTATGGATGCGCTGCATAAAACGCAGCCCAACAATGGCGCCCACTATGCCGCGCTGGCCTTGCGCGCCCTTTCGGTGATTTTGGAACGCTGCCGTCTGGACCGCCTGACACGGCAGCAGCACATGTTGTTCCGATTAGGTGAATTGATCGCCTATGCGGAAACGGCCGCTATCTTTGCCGAGCGTGTCGTGGATAAGCCAACGACAGCCATCAACCTGGATGTCGCGGCGCGGCAGGCGATGGCCCGCATTCACGGCCGTGATGCCGCCCTGAAAGTAGCCACCGATGGGTTACGTTGGTCTATCGGCGCAGGACAAACCGATCCAAACCTGGCAAATTCTCTGAATCTGCCGGGCATTTACCAGGCGCAAACCGGCTTGCTGGAAGACATGGACCAGGCAGCCGAAGCATTAAACAAAGCATTCAAATTGTGAATTGTGAACGGTGAATTGTGAATTGTGAAGTCAGGAGATCGTTCACAATTCATAATTCATACTTCACCAGGGGTGAGAGATGGATTCAGCGGATAGAGCCATTGCGATTGTGGGGGTAGGGGCTGTTTTACCGGATGCGCTGAACGCACCGGCATTTTGGCAAAATATTCTTAATAAGCGTTACAGCATCACTGACGTGCCACCGGAGCGGTGGGACCCGGCGTTTTATTTCGATCCGGACCCCCATGCGCCGGACAAAACGTACAGCAAGATTGGTGGTTGGGTACGAGGCTATCAATTCGATTGGAAGCAGTTTCGGATGCCGCCGAAGGTGGCGGCGGCCATGGACGAGTCGCAGCAGTGGGCGGTGACGATTGCCGCCGAAGCGATGGCCGATTATGGTTATCCAGAACGGCCGTTACCCACCGAACGCACGGCCGTTATCCTGGGCACGGCGATGGGCGGTGAACTCCATTACGTCACCCAAAACCGCATTGTATTCCCCGAATACGCCAGCGCCCTGCAAGCCTCAGCCGCCTTCAATCACCTCTCGCCCGATCTGCGCCAACAAATCATCGCCGAATGGCACAGCGTCATTGATCAACGCATTCCCGCCATCACCGAAGACACCATGCCCGGCGAACTGGCGAACATCGTTTCTGGGCGCGTCGCTAACCTGCTCAACCTGCGCGGCCCGAACTTCATCACCGACGCCGCCTGCGCCTCCAGCTTTGCCGCTGTAAAAGCGGCCATAGATATGCTGGCCGAACATCAGGTGGATGCGGTCATCGCCGGTGGCGTGGACCGCAACATGGGCGCGCCCTCCTTCGTCAAATTCTGCAAAATTGGCGCCCTCAGCGCTACCGGCAGCCGGCCGTTTGGCGATGGCGCGGATGGTTTTGTGATGGGCGAAGGCGCGGGTGCGTTTTTGCTGAAGCGGCTAAGCGACGCCGAACGTAATGGCGACAAAATCTACGCCGTCATTCGCGGCGTGGGCGGCAGCAGCGATGGCAAAGGCAAAGGCATCACCGCCCCCAACCCCATCGGCCAGGAGTTAGCCATTGCGCGCGCCTGGGAAATTGCCGGATTAGACCCGGCTACCGCTACCCTGGTGGAAGCGCATGGAACCAGCACCCGCGTCGGCGACGTGGTGGAGGTGGAGAGCCTGGCCAAAGTGTTTGGCGGCGCGGCGCGGCAAAGCATCGCCATCGGCTCGGCCAAAAGCAACATCGGCCACCTGAAGGCCGGGGCCGGGGCGGCCGGTATGTTAAAAGCGACGATGGCCGTTTATCACAAAATATTGCCGCCTACCCTGAACGCCGAAAAACCCAACCCCAACATTGATTTCAGCCGCACGCCCTTTTATCCCAACCACGAAGCGCGGGAATGGGCGGACAATGGCGCGCCGCGCCGTTGCGGCGTCAGCGCCTACGGGTTTGGCGGCACCAATTTCCATGTGGTTCTGGAGGAGCATATGCCCGGTGTGTTGACGCAAAAGAGCAAGGTGTTTGCCAGCACGGCCGTTCCCCAGGCAGCCGCCGCCAGCAACGGCGCACCAGCCACCGTCGCTGCCACGCCTGCCCCGGTACGCGGCATTTTCGCTCTGGGCGCGGCAACGCCGCTGGCCCTTCAAGGAAAACTGGACGAAGCCCTGGAGCGCGTGCGCAATGGGTGGACGCCGCCGATGGCTGCATTGCCGGGCACGGCCGTTATCCAATCCGCCGAACGCCTGGTCGTTGATTACGGCGACCACGACGAACTGCTAGACCGGCTGCAAAAAGCGCGCAAAGTGATGAGCTTCGACAACCCGCAAGCCTGGAAAGCGATGCAGGCCCAGGGTATTTTCCGCGGCAGCGGGCAGCCTTCGGGCAAAATTGCCTTCTTGTTCCCCGGCCAGGGCAGCCAATACGTGAACATGGGGCGCGAACTGGCCGAACTTTCACCCACCGTCGCCAAAATCTTTGAAGAAGCCGACGCGGTGATGAAACCTATTCTGGGCAAGCCGCTTACCGATTACATCTTTGTTAAATCCGACGATCAGGGCGCAGTTATGCAGGCCAATTTCGACCTGATGCAAACCGAGATTTGCCAGCCGGCCATGCTGACGCTGGATACAGCGATGATGGCTCTGTTGGCCGACTACGGCTTTAAACCCGACATGGTGATGGGCCATTCGCTGGGCGAATATGCGGCGCTGATTGCCGCCGGCATTATGCCCTTTGCCCATGCCCTGGAAGCCGCCGCCGCTCGCGGCAGCGAGATGGCGAACCTGGATGTGCCGGACAACGGCAAGATGGCCGCCGTCCTGGCTCCGTATGACGTTGTCGAAAAGGTTCTGGCCCAGATTGATGGCTATGTGGTCCCGGCCAACATTAACAGCAAAAGTCAATGCGTGATCGGCGGATCGAGTACGGCCGTTGAACGAGCCGTTACCCAATTCGAGGGCCAGGGCTACCGCGCCATGACCATCCCCGTCAGCCACGCCTTCCACACCAGCATCGTCGCCCCGGCCAGCATACCGCTGCGCCAGGTGTTGGACCGATTGGACATTCGCCAACCCACGTTGCCCCTGGTGGCCAACGTGACGGGCGGGGTGTACCCAACGGCCGTAGACGACATCAAAGACATCCTGCAAAAACAGATCGCTTCACCCGTGCAATGGGTCAAAGGCTTAGAAACCCTTTACGACGAGGGCGTACGCACCTTTGTGGAAGTTGGCCCCAAGCGCGCCCTGCGCGGTTTTGTCAACGACATTTTCGGCGACAAAGAAGAAGTCATCGCCCTGATGACCAATCATCCCAAACAAGGCACGCTGCCTACGTTTAATCAGGCATTGTGTGGCTTGTATGCGGCGGGCTACAGCGGCGAACAACCCGTAACAGCCAACAATCAACAGATAACAATCAACAACACCCCGGCAGTAGAGCCGGTGGCGAAGGAAGAGAAAATGGATGGAAACGGCGTAACTCCGGGCAACTTAGAAGCCTTGAGCCAGCTTCTGGCCCAGGCCCTCCAACAAACCAACCAACCGGCCAGCCAGCCACTCCCCGCTGTCTACGATTACCACGCCGTGCCTACCGGCTCCGTGGTCGTCAGCGGCACAGGGTTAGGGCTACCCGGCGCAGAAAAAGCGGTGATGGACCCGGACAACGCTCTGCGCATCCTGCAAGGTGAGCAGTTCGTAGACCTGATCCCGGAACGCTTCCGTAAATTAATGGTCAACAAGCGCATCACCCGCATCGTCAAAGCGGCCGACGGTTCCGGCAGTTTTGCCACCATTGACGACCCGTCGGAAGTGATCAAGCTGGCCGGACGGCCGGGCAGCTTCGACCTGGAAGCGGAATATGGCGTAGATGGCAAATTGATTGAAGCGTTGGACATCACCAGCCAACTGGCGATGGCCGCCGGGCTGGATGCGCTGCGCGAAGCCGGCATTCCCCTGGTGATGGCCTACAAGAAAACCACCACCGGCAAATACCTGCCGCTAGATTGGAAGCTGCCGGAAGCCCTGCGCGACGAAACCGGCGTCATCTTTGCCAGCGCCTTCCCCGGCGGCGACCGTTTCGCCGAGGAGATGACCCGCTATTACACCTACGTCAATCGGCGCAGCCAGTTGGAAGCGCTGGAAGATTTACGCCGTTATACCAACGACAGCAACACGCTGGCCGAATTAAACCGGCGCGTCGGCGCATTACGCGCCGAATTGGAGCGCGAACCGTATACCTTCGACCGCCGTTTCTTGTTCCGCATTTTGGCGATGGGTCACAGCCAGTTCGCGCAGTACATTGGCGCGCGCGGCCCCAACACGCACGTCAATGCGGCCTGCGCCAGCACCGCGCAGGGTGTGGCTCTGGCGGAAGATTGGATTCGCAACGGCCGTTGCCGTCGCGTCATCGTCCTGGGTGCAGACAATGTCACCGGGGACCATCTGATGGAATGGGTCGGCGCCGGCTTCCTGGCCGTTGGCGCGGCCACCACCCACGACCGGGTGGAAGAGGCGGCCCTGCCTTTTGACCTGCGCCGCCACGGGACCATCATGGGCATGGGCGCCTGCGCCCTGATTGTAGAGAGCGAAGACGCCGTGCGCGAACGCGGGATGCGCGGCATTGTGGAACTGCTCAGCAGCGAAACCAGCAACAGCGCCTTCCACGGAACCCGGTTGGATGTAGACCACATCTCCCTGGTGATGAACAATCTGGTCACGGCCGCCGAACGCCGCTTTGGCCTGAATCGCTACGCCATGGCTGCCCAAACCGTCTTTATGTCCCACGAGACCTATACCCCGGCCCGGGGTGGCAGCGCCGCCGCGGAAGTGACCGCCTTGCGCGAAACCTTTGGCGACGCGGCCAACGAAATTATCATGGCGAATACCAAAGGCTTCACCGGCCACCCGATGGGCGTGGGCGTGGAAGACGTTATCGCCGTCAAGATTCTAGAGTACGGCATTGTGCCGCCCGTGCCCAACTTTAAAGTAGTAGACCCGGACCTGGGACCGCTGAATTTGAGCCGTGGCGGCCGGTATCCGGTGCAGTACGCCATCCATCTGGCCGCCGGATTTGGCTCACAAATATCCATGACCCTGACGCGGCGTATTCCTGGCAGTCTGGATCGCACGGATAACAAACCGCTCTACCAGCATTGGCTGTCCGACATCAGCGGTTACGACACAGCCGAGGTCGAAGTGGAGAAGCGGGTGCTGCGCGTGAAAGCTCAGGGCAGCCCAACCCGTTCGCCGGCCCCTAACCGCTGGCAATATGGAACCGGTCCGGCGCTGCGCGCCCTGGCAGGCGATGGCGCGGCAACCGCGCAAAGCCCGGCCCGCATGGTAATTCCGGCGGCTGCCCCCAGCGCCGCCAAACCGATTGCCCCCGCTCCGGTTCCGACCCCGGCAGCACCGGTAGCCCCGCCACCGGTAGTGGCCAAAGCGGAACCGGTAGCGCCGCCGCCCGCGCCTACGTTTGCACCCGCACCAGAACCGGTGACGCCGGTTGTGAGCAGCGCGCCAGCGGCAGCAAAGGACGCCGTTTCCCCGGCTCCTCAGCCAACGGCCGTCAGCGCCGCCGACACCATCACCAGCCAGGTACTCACTTTGGTCGCCGCCCAAACCGGTTATCCCGAAGACATGTTGGACCTGGACCTGGACCTGGAAGCGGACCTGGGCATTGACACGGTGAAACAGGCGGAAACCTTCGCCGCCATCCGGGAAGAGTTTGCCATCCCGGCGCGCAGCGACATCAACTTGCGCGCCTACAACACGCTGGAAAAAGTGGTGGGCTTTGTCAAGGAAATGCGACCGGACCTGGCGGTTAGCTCTCCGCCGGTCGTTGTGAGCCAGCCGGTAACGGCCGTTCCCCCCGTTCCCCCATCACCCGCCCCCGCCAGCCCCACCGCTGACGAAGTTACCGGGCGGGTAGTGGCTCTGGTCGCTGAACAAACCGGGTATCCCGAAGACATGC
>CALFEW010000301.1 GCA_937958365.1 uncultured Chloroflexota bacterium
GATTAGAATGTGGCACGTGGGACGTAAACCGTAATCCGTGATCCGTATTCCGTAATCCGTATTCCGTAATCCGTGTTCCGTAAACCGTAATCCGTGGTCCGTGGTCAGAAGCCACGGCCTTCGGCCCAAGCGCCTATTGGCTAACCACCACCCTTAACGGAACACGGCTTACGGAACACGGCTTACGGAACACGGCTTACGGAATACGGCTTACGGAACACGAAACACCCCATGATCCCAAACATCCTCAACCAACTAGAAGCCAACATCCGCACGGTAGGCCGGCAAGAACGCACCGTCATCACCCAGGCGCATTTTGAAATCTTCATCTCCCCGCGCCGGCTAGACCATCTCAGCTTTGCCATCCCGCTGCCAGAAGCCCCCCGCCAATGGGCCACGGCCGTAACCGAAATGCAGGCCACCTTCGCCCAACATAACAAGCGGGCGCGCCTGGAATACATCGCCGATCTACACCCAGACCTGGCACCCGCCCTGGAACAGGCCGGCCTGGTCTGCGAAAGCCGCGCGCCTGTCATGGCGCTGGACATGGCAAATCTGTCGCCACCGCCCGCGCTGCCGCTCCCGGCCACCTACCACCCCCTCCGCCCCAACGACGAAGCCCTGCTGCGAACCTATCTCCGCCATCAGAGCCTGGCCTACGGCGGAACCGGCGCAGCGGAAGCGATGGATTGGCTGCCTAATCTGCAAAATGGGCTGGCCGACAGGAGCGTTCTGGGCGCTTACCTCCTCCAAGACGACGAAATGGTCTCCGGGGCAGTCATCCAAATAGGCGCAGGCATCGGCGAACTGGCTGGGGTCTGGAGCGCGTCCACGCAGCGTAAGCGCGGTCTGGCCTTTGCCTTGTGCCAACAGTTGTTAGCGGAGTATACGGCCGTTGGTTACTCCCACTGCTGGCTCTCGGCCGCCGAAGGCGCACAGCGCTTATACGAAAAACTGGGCTTTGTCACGGTAGGCACCCAGTTGAACTACGGCGCAGCCCTACCCATCCACCCGACTTAACCAGAAAAAGAGTTCGACCACCCAACCATCCGTACTGCTACAATTCGGGTTTTCAGCGCCACTTTTGGGCGCATTCCGTGTTATCACACATGGAAGAGAGAATCGCTTCTATTCTATGGGTTCATATGTTTTTAACCTGGTGAGATTGGACCAATCTTGGAGATTGGTCCAATCGGAAAACCACCAAATTATGAGCAAACGCTTATTCAAGAAAAAGAGATTCGCATGACCGATCACTTGTACGAAAATCAAGAAAATTACCCCAACACCGCACCGCCCACACCCGGCGCACTGCCCAAACGCGGCAACCGCATCACTCAAACCCTGACCATCATCATACTGACCATTTTGGGCTGGCGCGTCATCGCCCACCTGCCCGACATACCCAAAGCCATCTTAATCGGCGCGCCGCACACCTCCAACTGGGATTTTGTCTTAACCGTCGCCACCATCTACGCCCTGGGCATTCGCATCAGTTGGATGGGCAAACACACCTTTGTAGATGGTTTCGGCAAACCCTTGTGGCGCTGGTTAGGCGGCATTTCTGTGGACCGGCGCGCCTCTCACGGCGTCGTCGGCGGCATGATAGATGCCTTCAACCAGCGCAAACAACTGCTGCTGGGTATCACCCCGGAAGGCACGCGCCGCGGCGTCAAACAGTGGCACAGCGGCTTCTACCACATCGCCGTTGGCGCAAATGTACCCATCTTGCCTGTGGCGTTTGATTACGGCCGTAAAGAAGTCCGTATTTTCGACCCATTCTGGCCTACCGGCGATCAGGAAGCCGACATTGCCCATCTACAAAACTTATACAAAGATGTGAAAGGCAGATCCCCCCACTCCTGGTAGACGCAAAGAACTATTGGACAATATAGTAATTTATGAAAAAATAATAGGGAGCCAATAGACACGTGGAGGGCGAGTCCGGTCATTGGCATTACGAACAACTTGAGGATACTTGGATGACCGACGTAAAAGATATAGTCTACGTTCCACCGGAAGGTGAAACCATCGTGCCACAGTTAGGCGATTCTGTTCCCCGGCGTGGCGGCCCCCTGACCCGTAATTTTGCCCGTCTCACCATGAAGCTGTTTGGCTGGGAAATTGAAGGCGTCTTGCCCAATTCCGACAAACTGCTGATTATCGGCGCGCCCCACACGTCTAACTGGGATTGGATCCTGGTGATGTTCACCGCCTATTCTTTAGGAGTGCGCATCTCCTGGATGGCTAAACACACCCTGTTCAAGAAACCCTTTGGCGGCATCATGCGCTGGCTCGGTGGCGTAGCCATAGACCGCCGGGGTAAACACAATACCGTAGAACAAGCCGTCTACAGCTTCAAGGAAACAGAAAAGCTGGTTTTGTGTATCACCCCAGAAGGCACACGCAGCAAAGTGCGTGAATGGAAACAGGGGTTTTACCACATCGCCCATGGCGCAGACGTGCCGGTTGTGGTTGCGGCGTTTGATTACGGCCGTAAACGTGTCCGCTTTGGCCCCACCTTCAAACCCACCGGCAACCTGGAAGAAGACCTGCCCATCATCAAATCCTTTTACGATGGCGTGGTCGCCCGGCATCCACAACACTCATTCACCATTCCCACCACATCGTAATTTCCAACCACTTTTTCGCTATGCGCCAGGCAAAGGCGCTGTTATCACCGTGTCTTCGGGGAGCCAACAGACAAATTCAAGGAGAATCCGAACCATGAAACATGACGTTTATCCTCGCGCACCCTTAGCCCTGGCCTGGCGGCCCCAGGCTGGCCTGGCCGGTCAGATTGGGCTGGTGGTGATGGGCAGCTTGCTGGTAGCCCTGGCCGCACAAATTAAAATCCCCATGTGGCCGGTGCCCGTGACCATGCAAACCCTGGCTGTGCTGCTGGTCGGCGCGCTCTTAGGCAGCCGTCTGGGCGCTTTGAGTATGCTGCTCTATCTTAGCGAAGGATTGCTCGGTCTGCCGGTGTTCGCCAGTTGGGGCAGCGGACCGGCTTATTTTGCCGGCCCGACGGCCGGA
>CALFEW010000302.1 GCA_937958365.1 uncultured Chloroflexota bacterium
AAGGGCATCAAACACGGCCGTAACTCCCGGTGTTTCTGCCAGTGCGGCCGCCAGGTCGTAAAGATAACTTCTCGGCAGATGAACCATGCCGGTTTAGGCAACGGCCGTTTCCAAAACAGCGGGCCTAAATTTGTACCCATACACAATCATGCCCTCATCCCCATCCGTGCGCAGCTTGCGCGTCACCATCTCCACCGGCATCCCGATGCGCGCTTCATTGGGGTCCATGTCCGTCAACTGCGCCGTCACCAGGGGGCCTTCTTCCAACTTAATCAGCGCCACCATGTAAGGCGCATTATGCTCAAAACCGGCCGGCGCATCATAAATTGTGGTATAAGAATAGATTTCACCCAAACCGGTGAACGTGTAAAGCTCCTGCGCCGGCGCTTCACATTCCAGACAAACGTCGCGGGGTGGGAACAACTTGACGCCGCAAGATTCGCAAGTTTCGCCAACTAATTGGTACCGCTGTGATTGTAAACGCCAATGACGTGATACTTCCATTTTAGTGCCTCCGACTTAATCCGAAGATGTCGAAAATAATTTTGAATTCATGGGATGTTTGCGCATCCACAAGGAATTATCCACGCAAAAACTCCCATTCCCTGCCAACATACTCTAAAAAAACTGTCAAAAACTATCACACGGCCGTTTTCTTAACTGGTTTTCATATTTTGTCCATAAATTGACAGGAAAATGTCCATGTTTATTCGCCGACGCGCACAATGTGCGTCACGGCCGTTGCCCCACTTGTGCCCAGGTTTTGTGCCATGCCGATTTTCGCCCCGGCGACCTGATTGTCACCCGCCTGGCCGCGTAATTGTCGCGCAACTTCGACGATTTGGTACATGCCCGTCGCGCCCATGGGGTTGCCCCGTGCTTTCAGACCGCCAAACGTGCTGATGGGGATACGGCCGTTCCGCCCAATCTGCCCATCCTTTGCCAGCTTCCAGCCTTCGCCCCGCGCCGCAAATCCGGCTGCCTCCAGTGACAGCGCCGCCAGCACTGTAAACGAATCGTGCAGCTCAAATAAATCTATGTCGTCGGGTGACAGACCGGCCTGAGCCAGCGCCTTTTGCGCGCTCAATTCGGCAGCGCGCAGACGCAAAATGTCACCACGGTCGTGCAGGGCGATGGTGTCCGTGGCGACGGCCGAGCCGATAATTTCCAACGGCTGCGGCACCATGTCCATCGCCTTTTCGCGGCAGGTCACAATCACCGCCGCTGCGCCATCGGCTGCCGGCGCCATGTCGAACAGGTTCACCGGGTCGGCCACCAGCGGCGCAGAGGCAAAGCGCTCTGCTTTGATGCGGTTGCGGAACATCGCCAGCGGATTGGCCGCGCCGTTGGCATGGGCGTTGACGCTAAAGCCGGCAAAATCGGCCACTCCCACGCCATGCTCAAACATGTAGCGGCGCATCAGCAGCGCGCCCATCCCGGCCATAGTCAGCCCTTGCATCGCCTCGTAATCGGCGTCCAGGCCGTAGCCCATCGCCGCCGTGACGATGGAGCCGGTCTGATCGGTCATTTTTTCCACGCCGACAGCCAGCGCCGTTTCCACCAGCCCGCTTTTAACGGCCAGGATGGCCTGCCGCAGCGCCATGCCCCCGGAAGCGTCGGCCGCTTCCACGGTGACGGCCTCGATACCGCGCATCCCGGCAAAATCGGCTACCAACGCGCCCAGGTGATTTTGCTGGCTCAGTTCGCCGGATAGCATGTTGCCCACAAACAGGGCATCCACGTTGCTCACGTGGGCGTCGTCCAGCGCCGCTTCGATGGCGTACCACGCCAGATGGCGGATGGAGGTTTCCCACATCTCTTTTACTTCAGTTTGTCCAATGCCAATGATTGATACGTTCATAGTGATTTCGGATTGTGGATTTCGGATTTCAGATTTCAGACAGCAATCCGAAATCCCAAATCCGAAATCCGAAATTTAAAGCTTCAGTTTGTCCCGATAGCGGGTATACGTCGCATAGTCAATCTCGGTGCGGCGGGCGATGTAGCCTTCGGTGGAGATGGCCCGGCCGCGCATTTCGGCCAGACGCTCGGTTACTTGCAGGTCGAAAGCGTCGGAACCGGCCCCGGAACCGTAGCTAACCATGAGGATGCGGTCGCCGGGTTCGGCCACGTCCAGGATGGCCGTCAGGCCAATCATGGTGGAACCGGAGTAGGTGTTGCCGATGCGCGGGCTGAGCAGGCCGACCTGGAACTGTTCCGGCGCGAAGCCCAAAGCCTGCGCTGCCCGTTCGGGGAACTTGGCGTTGGGCTGGTGAAAGACGGCCCAGCGGTAATCGGCGGAAGTGCGGTTAACGGCCGTCATCAAAGCCTCCGCCGCGCCCAACACATGCTTGAAATAGGCCGGTTCGCCCGTAAACCGGTCGCCGTGGGATGGGTAGTCGGCGTGAGCGCGCCGCCAGAAGTCCGGCGTGTCGGTGACGAAGGAGTACGATCCATTCATAGTTGCCAGTGATTCGTCGGCCGGGCCGATGAGGACGGCCGCGCCACCGGCAGCGGCCGTGTACTCCAGCGCGTCACCCGGCCGCCCCTGGGCGGTGTCCATGCCGATACTCAAGGCATAACGGGCCATGCCGGAGCCAACAAAGGCGATGGCGGCCTGCATCGCTTCCGTGCCCGCCTTGCAGGCAAATTCCCAGTCGGCGGCCTGCGTATTGGGCACCGCGCCAATGGCTTCGGCGACGATGGTGCTGGTCGGTTTGACGGCGTAGGGGTGGCTTTCACTGCCCACCCAGACGGCGCGAATCTCTTGCGGGTTAATTTGCGCCCGCAGCATGGCGTTGCGCGCCGCCTCAATAGACATGGTGGCTACGTCTTCGTCTAAACCGTTGACGGCTTTTTCCTTGATGGGCACGCCGGCCGTGCCGCCGGTCCACATGCGCGAAATTTCGGCGGCGGGAATGCGGTAGCGGGGCACGTAAGCCCCATACCCCACAATGCCCACCGGCCGATCCGGTTTCATCAGTCCGTTGGATGGATTGTATGTGTTCATAGTTCCTCTTATCGTATTCCGTAAGCCGTATTCCGTATTCGGCTTACGGAATACGGTTTACGGATAACGTCTTATCCATGATTCAGTTCCGCGAGCAGTTCTTGAGCGCGGACGATGTTGATTTTCTTCTCGGCGGCCAGTTGGTTGGCGATGGCTTGCACCTGGTGGGTGGCCGCGCCGGCGGCGATGGCCACCTGGCGGGCGTGCAGGCGCATGTGGCCTTTTTGGATGCCGACGGTTGCCAGTGCCTTAATCGCTGCCAGATTTTGCGCCAGACCGACGCAGGCCAATACCTGCCCCAATTCTGCGGCGGATTGGATGCCCAGGATTTTTAGGGCCACTTTGGCCGTGGGATGGACTTTTGTTGCGCCGCCGACGATGCCCACGGCCATCGGCAGGGTGATTTCGCCGTAGAGGTCGCCGTTTTCGGTGACGCGCCAGTCGGTGAGGGCCTGGTAACGGCCGTTCCTGGCTGCGTAAGAATGCGCTCCGGCCTCAATCGCTCGCCAATCATTGCCGGTAGCCATCACCACGGCGTCTATGCCGTTCATGATGCCTTTGTTGTGCGTGGCCGCCCGGTAGGGGTCTACGATGGCGAAGGCGTTGGCCTCTTCGATGAGGCGGGCGACTTCTGTGCCGGTGTAGCCGTCGCGTTCCAGGGCAGCGGCGGGGATGAGGCCGCTGGCGGTGGCGGTACGTTGATCGGCCAGGTTGGAGAGGATGCGCAGATTGGTACGCCCGCCGGTGAGGTCGGCGACCAGGGGGGCCAGGTTTTCCACGGCCGTATTCACCGCGTTAGCCCCCATCGCATCGCGGCAGTCGTAGTGCAGGTGGACGATGAGCATGGGGCCGACCGGCGTGTCCGGGAAGGGGCGAAATTCCATGTCGCGTGCGCCGCCGCCCAGAGAAACCATCAGCTTGTCGCAGCAGTCGGCCTGGGCCATGAGGTCGGCTTTGTGTGCTTCCAGATTGGCAATCGCTGCGTCCATGTCCGGGATGTCCAGCACTTGAATCTGGCCGATCATGATCGGGTCGCTGGTGGAGGCGGTAAAGCCGCCGCCTTCGCGGATGAGTTTGGCGGCGTGGCTGATGGCGGCGACGACGCTGGGTTCTTCGACGACCATGGGGATGAGGTAGTCACGGCCGTTCACCTGAAAATTGGCCGCCACGCCAAAGGGCAGGGCATACGTGCCGATGACGTTTTCGATCATCAGCTCGGCCTGTTCCGGTTGCAAGCCTTTTGTGGTGATGCTCGCAATTTCTTCGGGCGTCAGGTTGGCCCATTGGGCGACCTCTGCGGCGCGTTCCGCCAACGTTTTTTTGTAGAAGCCCGGTAAACGGGAAGATTTATCAGTCACACCTGTCTCCTTCCTGCACAATACTCCCGCAGGTTTTCAGGCTGCGGGAGCGGTTTCATTCCTATGATGTTGAACCTGTTTTCACAGGGAAAGTCGCGCTATTTATAGCTGTGCTTTGCTGTCAAAAGCTATCGGATTGCCGATGGGGGATAGAAACGGCCGTTCTCCAGGCTAATACCGGCGACGGCCGCAGCGTTTCGGGCGCAGCTTCTCATGCTGCTTTAACGATTGGGGTTGTCTTGACCCAGGTGTACTCCTCGTGTAGCATTCTGGTATTCGTTGTGATTTGCCAGCCAAGATAGACTGCCTTTGATATTTGCCGCAGCGTTCTGACTGATATGCAAGGACAACGCCAAGAGACTCCTATGAAACCTTCCTCTTCTTCGTTACGTGGTGCGGTTCTGGTCTTGTTCATGGTCGTGTTGGTGCTGCTGTCCCTGTTTTGGTTTTTGTACCGGGGTTGGGGGCCGTTGGAAGAACAGGCGCAGCAAGCCGAAGTGCGGGCCACGCGCATCGTGGGCCTTGAGGAGGAACTTCGCCAGAAAGATGATGCGTTAACGGCCGTGCAAGCCACCGTCACGGCCGTCGTCGGCGAACGTGACACCGCCATCGCCAATCACCAACTCGCCGAAAGCGAGACCATCGCCCAACAGACCGAAAATAATGTGCTGTTGACCCGTGTGTTTACACAGGAAATGCAGATTGCGGATCAAACGGCCGTGCCGCCCAGTCTGCCCCAGGCCGCCATTCTGGAACCGGCTGCTGGTAGTGTTATTCAGGTAGGTGCGCCGGTGACTGTGGTGGTGGTCGCCGCAGACGACGTGGGGTTGGCGACGGTGTTGATGACCGTCGCCGGAGAAGTTGTATCGGCCACGCTGGCCGGCGAACCTTTTCAGGTGGTGCGGCTGGATTGGACGCCGCAGGCAATTGGCGAGTATACGATGGTGGTCACGGCCGTCAACACGGCCCAAACGACCAGCCTGCCGACCAATGTGACGATTCAAGTAGAAGATATGGCCGCGGAAACGGCCGTTTTTCAGCAAACAGTTGCGGATATTGTGGGCGCGCTGCCCACCAGTTCCGGCGGCGTCAGCGAACCACAGGCTTTGGTCGAGAACGGCCGTGATCAACTGGCCGCCAACCTGCTGTTTTTGCGCGCTTTCGACTTCCCCTTGCCGGAAGGCGAAGCGATAGATGTGGCCCGGTTGGGCGACTATTGCGATTTAACGGCCGTAGCCGAACTGCCCGCCGGTCCTTTCACCACGCCGGAAGCGCAACTGGCCTACATTCGCGTCGCCGTGCGCCAGCAGCAGCTAGACAGCCACGCCTTAAATGACAAAACGGCCGTGCTGACCAATGAAGACGAACGCGCCGCTTTGTGCGCCCTGGCCGAGGGCCACGTTCGGCTGGCGCAAGAAATCTACATCACTCAAGCCGCGCCGGAGATGCAGGCCGGTTTGCAAGCCAATCTGGATAATGATCTGCTGATTATGCCGGGCATTTTCCCGGACATTGTAAATGAGCAGCAGTTATTCCCTACGGCTGAGGGCCTGAACTTCGTGCGTCAGCTTTATGAAACGACCGGCGATTTCAGCGCCGTAGAGACCGCCTGGCAGCAGCCACCCCAATCAACCGAACAAATTTTGCACCCAGAGAAGTATCAGGCCGGTGAATCGCTTGAATTCCTGGACCTGCCATCGCTGGCCGATGTGCTGCCACCCGGCTGGCTCTTAACCAGGGATGGCGTGATGGGCGAATGGCTCATCGGCCAATATCTTCGCCAGAGGTTGAATGGCGAAACGGCCGGATTAGCCGCTTCCGGCTGGAATGGGGACCGCTATGCTTTGTATGCCAACCCAGACGACGATGGATGGGTGATGGTCTGGCGCACGGCCTGGGATTCGCCGGAAGAAGCGGCGGAATTTGCCGGTCAGTATGACGTGTATTTGACGGATTTGTTGGGCGCGCCGGGTCTGGCGCAGTCGGGGTTAAGCGACATTCGTTGTTGGGACGGCCGTTCGGAGGCTGCTTGTATTTACCCGGCGGAAACCCAAGTGGTGGTGGTTCGTGCGCCGGACAAGGCCACAGCCCAAGAAGTTCTGGAGTTTGTCCTGACGCAGGCGTTGCTTAACGAAGGGTGACGGCTGGGCTACTTTTTGGCAGCGACGTTGCCGGCCACCCGCTGCCAGAGAACTTCGGCCATGCGGTTCATCATGGTGGGCAGCGGCGACTTGGCCGAGGTGAGGGTGAGCGGCACGCCCTGCGATAGGGCGCGCGATTGATTGGGGTCGAAGTTGATTTTGGAGGCGACGCGGGCGTTCAGACCGCGTTCGACGGTGGATTGGGGGAGTTCCGCTTCCGGTTGGATGTGGTTGAGGACGTAGCTTTTCTGGCGGAAGGTGATGCCGGTTTTGCTGAGCAGGCGGTCTACTTGCACGGCCGTTTGCACCGAAACCACGTCCGCCGCCAAAACGTGCAAGGCAATGTCTGATGATTCTAAAACGGCCGTAAACGTTGGGCCAAACACACGCGGCATATCCACCACTGTAAACGCCATTTCCCCGCGCAGCAGCGAGAGAAACTTGTTGGTCAGTTCCAGCGAAGGTTCCGTGGCCGATTGTGGTGCGGCCGGCGCAGCCAGCAGGCGCAGCCCAGACGGATGAATGGTCAGCCGCTCCTTAAAGTCTGCCCAGTCCAGATCGTTGGCGGTGGGCAGGTCGCCCCAGGTGGTGCGGGCTTGCAGGCGCAAGTGCATGGCCGCCTGGCCGCCCGATGGCGACAAATCTACCAGGCACACCTCTTCTTGCGACAGGCGGCGCAGAGCGCTGGCCAGATTCACCGCCAGCGTGGTCTGGCCGACGCCGCCGCGCATCCCAAACATGGCAATGAGAATGCCTTGTTCCGGCCGGGTGCGGTTGTCTCGTTTATGCAGCAGATTGTCTACGCGCTCGATGAGTTCTTGCGACGTGACCGGCTTGCTCAAATAATCGTCGGCGCCGCTTTTGATGGCGGTGGTCCGATCCACTTCTTGCGAGCGGGCCGTCAGGATGAGGATGGGCAGATTTTCCAGCCCTTTTTGTGAACGAATCTGGCGGGCAATGTCATGCCCGCTCATATCTGGCATCATGACGTCAAGAACAAGCAGGTCGGGTTTATCAATTTTTACCTGTTCCAGGCCGTCAACCGGATTGCTGATGAGCGTGGTGGAATGGCCGCCGCGATCCAGCATCAGGCCGACCATTCTTAATAACTGCTCATCGTCATCAATTACATAAATCCGGGCCACTCGTTTGACTCCTTCAAAATACCCCCGTCAGTTTTACCAAAGATATGTCGCTGTCTGAAAACCTCCGGGAGATCAGTTTTCATTGATTGTGGTGTGTTTTGTTCGCGCTGCGTTCAACAATGCGTGCATCATAACATAGTTGTGGTTATATGGAAATGGGCGAGATGATTTACGTGCCCAGACAAAAAATGCCGATGCGTTCTTTATGAATCAAAATCAAGTCGCCGCTGTAGGAGATTTCCGGGTAAAGGGAGGCTGAGGCTTTAGCCGAAAAGACCAACAAGAAACGGCCGATAGATTGCACCAATATTTCGCGTGGGGCAACTTTGCCATCATGCATAATCTCGCCGACGATTTCAAAGGAAGGCACAGTCAGGAAAATGGTGAGGGAACGGCCGCGGGTGAATACGGAACGGCCGTGTTGCGTGCCCACCGGAATCCCTTCTCGCCTGTCTTGCAGGACGATGAAATTGATGTTGTCCTTGCGAAAAGCGGCGACCTTGTAATGAGAAATAATCTCGCCGGGTAAATGAATCCGGGAAACGTAAGCGTCCTGGAGTTCAAGGAAATCAGAGTTGGGGTTTGCCAGTTCGGCGTGGATGCCGCCGGTTCCTACCAACACACGTCCGGTTACCCGGTAAGCATCCGTGAAGAGGTCTACACTGATGAGTTGATTGCGACCAAAATGCGTACCGCCCATGATTGCCTCCTTGATGCTAACCGATGACTTGCATCACCCTATGATAACAAAAATTCACAACTTTCGGGCACTTCTAAACTTGTTCCATTCGTCCATGTTCCAGGCACGACCTGGTTCTTCGTGCAACCGCATAAACGCCTGATCAATGGGGGCGTGTGAATAGTCGCCGTTGGCAATGAGCTGGGTCAATAAATCGGCGAACAGGGCGCGCAGCGCGGTGGCTCGCGCCATGTAGCCGTCGAAGGTGGGGTTGGGGGGAGTAACGGCCGTTAACACCCTGGTCGCAAAGTCTGGCGGCAGCCAGGCCAGATTCAGCAGCACGTTCATTTCCCGATTCCGCCAGATGCGCCACTGCCGATTATAAGCAAACAACCCTTCCACCAGATTGCGATAAGCCGCTTGCAGCCGATCATGGGCAATCACCGGGCCGAGTGAATGCCAGACTTGCGCCGGCGTCTCTCCACTCAACAGTTCGTCTAGCCAGACAATTGCCTCGTCCAGCCGATTCAGCCGCAGCGTGTCGTCGTAGACTGTTTTTTGGGCGATGAGACGGGCGATTGCGCCGCCGGGATCATAGGCAATCCAGCCATTGCTCAGTTCAGCCCGCCGTTCTTCCGGCCAGATAAAATCAGGCTTTGCCCATTGCTGAAACGGCAGCCGCAGAAAATCTATTTGCAGCCCACCGCGTTGCTGTTCTGTATCGAAAATGCTGTAAAACCTGTCCTCTGCGGGCTGCCAGATGGCTTCCGCCGGGACAATGTACAAATCGAAGGGGTCCAGAAAGATGATGGCGTCCAGGTCTGAACCTGGCCGCATGTGACCAGAAGCCAGGCTGCCAATACCCACCACGCCACGAACAGCTTCTTCCGAGGCGAATAATTGATTAACAAATGCTATGAATTGAACCCGCTTTTCTTCGGTTGTCGGGGTTATCATGGCTGATCAGCGACTATTGTTAGCGGCTCCGTGTCGGATGCCATTGGGTGGGCTGCTCGGTTTTTATAATCGGTGGGGCTGCTTTCTCCGGCGTTAAGCCCGCCTCCATTTCCTGCAAAAGCAGTTCGATCACTGTAAGAAAACTGGCGTCATATTGCAACTGCCCGCAGATGTCACAACTAAATGCGGGCGCATTCGGCATCACCAACACCTGTTTATGAATCCAGTAAATAAATGGCGCGGTCGTTGGCTGATAATGCCCAATGCGACATTGTTCGCATTGAGCTGGCGCGTTTTCACTCTTCGTTCTGGAATCCATAATGTGGCACGGCGTCCCAATCACTAGGTGGCCAGTAAATGAACATGGCCTTACCCACAATGTTTTCGCTTGGCAAAAACGACCAGGAGTGCGAGTCGCTGGAATTATTGCGGTTATCACCTAGCACAAAAAATTTATTTTCCGGTACGACACCACTGTAACTGTAAAGCGGTTCTTCAGCGATATACGGCTCGTCTAAGGCGACGCCGTTGACTGTGACCTGTTGGTTATCAATTTCAATTTCATCGCCCGGCAGGCCAATGACACGCTTGATCAGGTTCAGGTCGCTCTGGGGGTGATGAAAGACGATCACGTCACCGTGCTGCGGTTCGTTGAGAAAATAGCTGACATTATTGATGATGAGGTACTGGCCGTTTTGCAGCGTTGGGTTCATGCTGCTGCCATCAATGCGATAACGGCCGACCAGACTGTTGACCAACCAAAAGATAAAGAAGGTCAGCAGCAGGGTTTCGACGATTTCGCGTACAATGATCTGAGTGGGCTGACGTAACTCAGTTTCGGAAATTCTGTCGGGTATTGGGTGTGGAGTTGACGTGCCAGATTCTGCAACGGCCATAAGGAATTTACCTGAAGGGTCTCTGTGACCCTTGACTATTGAATGAATTATAGACTAGCGACATAGGTGTTGCAACCAGGGCTTAACTCCCAGTGGCGCAATGGCGTGATGGCACGGCGGCGTGATGGGTTGTTTGACATTCAACGGCCGTTTTGTCATACTATACCCCAGTTCGATAACAAAAAGCTGTGATGGAGACGAGTAGGGTGTCTGGCGTTTGGTAAGCGAGCCTGTGGCGGTGGAAGACAGGTACAAATGGACGGCCGAAAATCCCTCCGGAGCTGCTGACTGAAAGAACCGGGTTCAGTGAACGGTGGTTTGAGTAGGATCAGCCGGTTTCGCCTCACGTTAACGAGGCCGCGACAATCAACGGTTGATAGTTAAATGATGGGCCGTTTGTTGTTGACTAAGCGCCGGGCAATGATCTGCCCGGAAATTGGGTGGTACCACGGAGATTATGCGCCTTCGTCCCATTGGGGATGAAGGCGTTTTTGTTTTTAGTCGGATAGTCTGGTAGTCGAAGACTAAAAGACTACCTGACGACTCGACTACCAGACTGAGGACGATATGGCTGAACTTCTTTTCCAGACAGATGCATATGTGCAGGAATTTGCGGCGCAGGTGGTGGCGCTGGTGGAGGGGGGCGTGGTGTTGGACCGCACGGCGTTTTATCCGGGCGGCGGCGGGCAGCCGAATGATGTGGGGCGTTTAACGGCCGTATCCCAAACCTACACCGTCGCCAGGGTCGCCAAAGTAGCCGGACAGGTGGTGCATTTCATCGAAGGCGAACTGCCAGCGGTGGGCACGGCCGTTACCGGCCAGCTCGATTGGACGCGGCGTTACCAGTTGATGCGCACCCATACGGCCATGCACATCCTCTGCGGTGTGGTTTGGCGCGATTATGGCGCACAGGTGACGGGTGGCAACATGGACCCCCTGCAAGGGCGCATGGATTTTGAGTTTGAGACGATGCGGCAGGAATTGGTGGCGGAGATTGAAACGGCCGTGAACCGCGAAGTAGCCGCCGCCCGCGATGTGCGCGTGCAAATTTTGCCCCGCGAACAAGCTTTCCAGATTCCCGACCTGATTCGCACCAAAATCAATTTGCTGCCCGAAGGCATCGCCGAGGTGCGGACTGTGGAACTGGTGGGGCTGGATTTGCAGGCCGACGGCGGCACGCACGTCGCCAACACCCGCGAAGTGGGCCGGATGCGCATCAGCGATTACAAGAGCAAGGGCAAAATCAACAAGCGCATTTATGTGGAATTGGCAGGGTAAAGACAGAAGATTAAAGATTGGGAGCGGCGTGACCCCATCTTCAATCTTTAATCTTTGATTTATCACCATGAGATTCATCATCAAAGAGCAGCCGTTTGAGACGGTAATCGCCGCCGGGGAGTACCGGTATGAGCAAAACGGCCGTGCCACCGGCGCGATGGAACAGTGGCGGCTGACGGCCGTTACCGACGGTTATCAATTTTTGCGTGTAGACCTGGACGCACGCGCTGCGCCGTCGGGGCATTCGTATCTCTACCACGCGGTTGTCAATTCTGATGGGCAGGTGGAACGGTTGAAATACCGCTTTTGGGACCAGGCGGCCGGTGGTTTGCAGATAGTGGGCGATGTGGTGTTGCAGGAAACGGCCGTGACCGCCACACGCACCCTCAATGGGCAAGATTCAGAGCAGGTTGTAGACCTGCCCAAAGGCTATCGCTTCTGGTTTCCGTCGGTGGCCGGGCTGCATTTTGCCGGTTGGCGCGGGAATGAGCCAAAGACGGCCGTGACCCTCAACGGCAAGATCGGCGGGCCGGATACGCTGGCTGTGCAGGTGGTAGACTTTACCTATCACATGCTCATCACCGACTACATGGAGAGGAAGATTGCGGGCCAGTTGCGGAAATACGTTCCGCACAAGCTGGCCTGGAATGACCAACAGCGCATCATCTGGCGCAGCTATGACGAATCGCGCTGGCCGTTGGGGATGGTGAAGGTGGGGGCGGGGTATCAGGAAGAGTTAACGGCCGTAGCCACCCGGCACATCCAATACAAAACATGAAGGTAGGGAAGAACGGCCGTTCCTCCCCAATCCAAAATCCGAAATCCGAAATGGAGAAAACAATGGGCTTCAAAGACGTTTCCAACAAAGTAGACTTCATCCAACTCGAACAAGACATCCTTAAATTCTGGCGCGATACCGACGCCTTCAATGAACTGCGCCGCCTGCGCGCCCAAACCGAAGCCGAACACGGCATCTACAGCTTCATTGACGGCCCCATCACCGCCAACAACCCCATGGGCGTCCACCACGCCTGGGGCCGCACCTACAAAGACCTCTACCAGCGTTACCACGCCATGCAAGGCAAAAACGAACGCTGGCAGAATGGCTTCGACTGCCAGGGCCTCTGGGTGGAAGTCAACGTCGAAAAGCGGCTCGGTTTCAACAGCAAACGCGAAATCGAGAAATTTGGCCTGGCGAAATTCACCAACGAATGCAAACACCAGGTTCTCAACTACGCGGCCGTGCAAACCGAACAATCCATCCGCCTGGGCTATTGGATGGACTGGAACGATACGGCCGTTCTCCGCCAACTCCGCGACATGCTCACCGAAGACCCTTACCAACAAGTTACCGTGCAGGGGCCACATGGCCCCGTCACCGGCACCGTCGAACAGGTCGTCGGGCAGTTGGGCATGCCCCAAATGGGCGGCTCCTACTTCACCTTCAGCGACGAAAACAACTACCAGATTTGGGCCTTCCTCAAAAAATGTTTTGATCGCGGCTGGATTTATAAAGGTACGGATGTCATGCCCTGGTGCGCTCGCTGCGGCACCGGCATCAGCCAGCACGAAATCGTCACCGAAGGCTACCAGGAAGTCACCCACGACTCGGTGTTTGTGCGCTTCCCGCTGCTGGGCCGCGACAAAGAAGCCCTGCTCGTCTGGACGACAACGCCCTGGACGCTCACCAGCAACGTCGCTGCGGCCGTTGGCCCCGAACTCACCTACGTCAAAGTCCAGGCCGAAGATGGCTGGACCTACTACCTGGCCGAAGAAGCGCTGAAACAATCGCTCACCGGCAAAGCGGAAGTGGTGGAACGGCTGACCGGCATAGACATGATCGGCTGGCAATACAGCGGCCCGTTTGACGAACTGCCCGCCGCCCAACAAGCCTTTGCCGAGGCAGGGTATACCCATCGCGTCATCCCCTGGAAAGAGGTCGGCGCGGCGGAAGGGACCGGCATCGTCCACATCGCCCCCGGCTGCGGCGCGGAGGACTTTGAGCTGGGCAAGGAGTACAACCTGCCGGTGATTGCGCCGCTGGACGAAAACGGCATCTACAAGGGCGGCTTTGATTGGCTGAACGGCCGTTCCGCCCACGACGTCGCCCCTGACATCTTCCAAAACCTGCAAGAGAAAGGGGTCTATTACCGCAAACAGCGTTACGCCCACCGCTACCCCCACTGCTGGCGCTGCGGCAACGAACTGGTCTACCGGCTGGTGGACGAATGGTTCATCAACATGGGCACGCTCTACGACAAACCGCGCAGCGAAGTGACGCCGCAAGAAAAAGCGGCCAGCTTCCGCTACCAGATCATGGACTCCGTAGACCAGGCCAACTGGTACCCCAGCTTCGGCTACGACCGCGAGCAAGATTGGCTGCGCAACATGCACGACTGGATGATCAGCAAAAAACGTTACTATGGCCTGGCCTTGCCCATCTACGAGTGCGGTGAATGCGGTCATTTTCACGTCGTCGGCAGCCGCGAGGAATTGGCCGAGCGTGCCGTGGCCGGTTGGGAGGAGTTCGACGGCCACACGCCCCATCGCCCCTTCATTGACGCCGTCAAAATCGCCTGCCCCAACTGCGGCGCGCCCGTCGAGCGCATCAAAGACGTGGGCAATCCCTGGTTAGACGCGGGCATCGTCGGCATCAGCACCATCCACTACAGCACCGACCGCGCCTACTGGCAGAAGTGGTATCCGGCCGACTGGATCAGCGAAAGTTTCCCCGGCCAGTTCCGCAACTGGTTCTACAGCCTGCTGGCCCAAAGCACCCTCATGGCCGATGGGGTGGGGCCGTTTAAGAACCTGTTTGGGTATGCCACCTTGCAAGCCGAAGACGGCCGTGACATGCACAAATCCTCCGGCAACATGATCGAATTCAACGAAGCGGCCGACAAGATGGGTGCGGACACCATGCGCTGGCTCTACGCCAGCTGCCGCCCCGAACAAAATCTACGCTTCGGCTACCACACCGGCGACGAAACCCGCCGCCGCTTCCTCATCCCGCTATGGAACGTCTATTCCTTCTTCGTCAGCTACGCGCAGCTAGACAACTGGCAACCCGGTGCGGATTTCGGATTTCGGATTTCGGATTTTGGCTCTGACGATCCGCAATCCGCAATCCGCAATCCGCAATCCCAAATGGATCGTTGGATTGTAGAGCGGTTGGATGAAACGACGCTGGCGACGCGGGCGGCGCTGGATGTGTATGACGCGGAAAAGGCGACGCAGCACCTGGAAGCGTTTCTGGATGACCTGTCTAACTGGTACGTGCGCCGTTCGCGCCGCCGCTTCTGGAAGAGCGAAGCGGATGGCGACAAAAACGCGGCTTATGCCACGCTGTATGGCGTGTTGGTCGAATTTGTGAAGCTGCTGGCTCCTTTTGTGCCCTTTACAACGGAAGCGATTTACCAAAATCTGGTGCGCAGCGTAGATGAAGGCGCGCCCGCCAGCGTCCATCACTGCTTCTATCCGCAGGCCGATGGGGCGACGTTGGACCAGGCGCTGCTGGCTAAGATGCGGCTGGCGATTGTGACGGCCGGTTTGGGCCGGGCGGCGCGCGGCGCAGCCGACGTGAAATTGCGCCAGCCGTTGGCGAAGGCGCGGGTGAACGTGGGCAGCCAGCAAGAACAGGCCGACCTGGCCGAACTGGCCGACGTGCTGCAAGAGGAAATCAACGTCAAAGAAATCGAGATCGTCTCAGAAGTGGGCGAACTGGTGGATTATAAGCTGCTGCCCAACAGCCGCGTGCTGGGGCCAAAGTTCGGCAAGGATTTCCCGCGCATCCGCAAGGCGTTGGAGGCGTTGGACCCGGCGCAGGCGGCGCGGCAGTTGCAGGCGGGCCAGGGGTTGGTGGTGGATTTGGGCGATGGAACGGCCGTTCTCACTGCCGACGACGTGCTGGTACAAACCGAAGCACGGGGCGGCCTGGCTGTCGCCAGCGACAAGGGCGTGACGGTGGCCGTAGATACGACCCTCACTCCCGAACTGGTGCAGGAAGGCTACGCCCGCGACGTAGTGCGCCACGTGAACAACATGCGCAAAGACGCCGGGCTGGAAATCTCCGACCGCATCGAACTGGCCTACCAGGCTGATGGCGAGGTGGCGGCGGCGTTGGTGGCTTTTGCCGGGTATGTGCAGCAGGAGACGTTGGCGGTGGCGTTAACGGCCGTACCCCTGCCCACGCCCCCTGACTACCAACAAACCATCACCGTTGGCGAACAAGACATCGTCCTATCGCTGCGCAAATCGGCCTGACTTCCGGCCGGTAATTGAGAGTTTGTCCAGAGGCAGACTGGATAAACACGAATAAAAACCGTGTTTATCCAGTCTGTTTTTATGGTTGGGCCGGGTTCATGTTTGCGCCCTTCCTGTCTCTTTGTACAATCCCTGATGAAAACTCAAAGCTACCCGGCTATCATCTTCACCATTATTTCGCCGCGAGTTTAGCATCCTGAGGAGACCTTTATGCGTTTGTATGTGGTCTTACTGACAATTTTCTTGCTGGCGCTGTTGGGAGCCGCGGCGCTGTCTGACGCGCAGGCGCAGGTGACTGAGGCGACGCCCACCGCTGGCGAAGAACCGGTGGTTGGTGATGGGGGGCTAACGGCCGTGAACCCCCTGTCCCGAATGCCTGTCACCCTGGAACCCGTGTCGCTCAGCGCGGCGGCTGCCGCTAATGAATGCGCGGCGGCCACTTTGCTGAGCCTGACGCCGCCCAATACGCCAGACTCCGGCCAGACCAACGTCGTCAACTTCACGACCGATGGCAACGATCCCATCCTGAGCTGCATCTGGGGGTCTAATCCAGCCAGCAGCAGAGGGTTTCGCACCGCCTGGTATCAGTTTAAGCCGAATTACAACGGCCAGGTCACAATTAGCACCCGCACATCCGGCTACGACACCATCCTGGGGGTCTTCACCGGCACGTGCGGCGCGGCCAACCTGACGCTCATGGCTTGCAGCGATGACGCCACCGGTTTGTCTTCGGAAGTGACGGTGACGGTGCGCCGCGGCGTGACCTATTTTGTGGAAGTGGCCGATTGGCGAGTTGGCGCTCTGAGTAGCCCGTTGTGGCTGAACTTTATTGCCGCCTACAATATGCCGATGGACGCGCAAAATCAGTTGGTTTCCAACTGGCAAATCGCCGGGACGTTTCCGACGCCGGTCAGCCGCCACGCCACGGCCGTTGTTGGTTCGGATATTTACGTGTTGGGCGGGCTGCTGTCTGGTTCGGTTTTGTCCCAGAGCTTTGCGCGCTACCAGACGGCCAGCAACACCTGGACGACGTTAAATCCGATACCGGGGACAGGACTTGCCAACACGACGGCCGTTTACCTGCCGGCCACGCAAAAAATCTACGTGCCCGGCGGCAGCGCCAGCGCCGTAGACACAGCCGGGGCATATACCAACGAACATTGGTCGTACACTGTGCCCAACGGCCCCTGGCAGCAGATGGCCGCTGTGCCGCAGGCGTTTGCTTACGCGACGGCCGTTGCCAGCGATGATCGGTACTACGTGTTAGGCGGCATCGAAGGGCCGGGCTGGCCTCTGGGCAGCGTGGTCACGACCACCAACACCATCCGCGACGACGTGTTGTTTTATCAGCCAGCGTCCAATTCATGGTCTACGGCCGCGCCCCTGAACACCCCCCGGTATGGGCATACGGCCGCGGCGGTGGGCGGCCTGATTTGCGTGGCGGGTGGTCTTACCTGGAACTCAGGCGCTGCGGTAGGGGTCTTACCGGTCACCAACGGCGAATGCGCCAGCCGAACCTCGCCGACCATCTGGGTGAATACCGGCGATATGCAATTTCCCCGTTACTTTGCCCACAGCGCCGTGGGGTCAGACGGCCGTTGGTACGTTTATGGCGGCGTGAACGTCAATGCTGTCAGTGGTTTGTCTGCGCCCGTGCCGGAAGTGGAAGTGTATGATCCAGCCACCAATTCCTGGTATTTATTGGGCTACCTGTACGATTTGAACGGCCGTCAGCCCGGCGATCCGCCGCTCATCTGGCCGCGTGGCGGCGCAATCGGCAACACCATCTGGACCATAGGCGGCAGCATTGATTTTTCCGGCAATTCACCTTATCCCACCATCAAGAAAATGACGATTCCGCCTCAAGGAGACCTGTACTTACCGTTTATCGCCAGCGGCAGCCCGGAAAACTTTGCTTTTGCCACCGCCAGTTACCTGCCATTGGCTCAGGTCCGTTCGCAAAACATCGCCTCGGCGGCAAATCGGTATCGCTTCTACCAGATTCATTTGCCCCAAACGTTGTCCATCCTGGTGGATCTGGCCGTGCCGTCCGGCGAAGACCTGGACCTTTACCTTTATGATGATAACAAGGTCATCTGGGGGTTCAGTGATGAACCTTTCCAGGGCGTATCTGAGCGAATTTGCCTGACTAATTTGCCGGCGGGCACGTATTACATCATGGCCCAGCACGTCATTCCCAACGTGCCGGACAGCGGGAAAAATTTCCAGGTGGCTGCCTGGCCGGTGGCAAGCTGCCCATAAGTTCAAGACCCTGAGAGAGTTGAAGATGTCTAAAAAAAGTTTGCGGGTTCTGCATTTTGCCGACGCTCACATTGACATTGCCAATTACGGCCGTCACGATCCCCATACCGCGCTGCCCATCCGGGTAATGGACTTTTTGCAATCGTTGGACCAGATTGTGGAAACGGCCGTGTCTGAACCCGTAGACCTGGTCATCTTTGCCGGAGACGCCTACAAAGACCGCAACCCGCAGCCCACGTTCCAGCGCGAATGGGGCAAACGCATGATGCGTCTATCGCAGGCCGGCATTCCCACCTTGCTGCTGGTGGGCAACCACGACGTTTCACCGGCGGCCGGCCGCGCCCACACCTTGCACGAATTTACCACTCTGGCCGTGCCCCACATTCACGTCGCCGACACCATCCGCCTGTTTGGCCCCGACGAATTGGGCGTGGCGGCCCAGATCATCGCTGTGCCCTGGGTGTCTACCAGCCGCTTCATGGCCTACGAGGAGCTAACCGGTAAAGCCCGTGAAGCGCTATTGGCCGAAGCCGAAGACGTGGTGGCGCAGCGGGTCGCCAGCCTTATCGAACAGGCGGATCCCGATTTGCCGCTGATTTTGACGGCCCACGCCAGTGTGCAGGGCGCGGTCTACGGCAGCGAACGCGCCGTCATGTTGGGCCACGAACTGGTCCTCAGCGGCAGTTTGGTGAATGACAAACGGCTCGATTACGTAGCCCTGGGCCACATTCACAAGCACCAATGCCTGTCGGCGAAAGACAGCCAGCCGCCGGTGGTGTATCCCGGCTCGATTGAGCGGATTGATTTTGGCGAAGCAAAGGAACACAAGGGTTTTGTGCTGGCGACGGTAAGCCGGGGTAAGACTGAGTGGGCGTTCCAACGGCTGAAAACGCGCCGTTTTCTGGACATCAAGGTGGATACGGCCGTAGCCGATACCTTCATGGCCGACATCATGAGCCAGTTACCCAGCCCTGAAGCCGTAGAAGGGGCGATTTGCCGGGTGCAGTTAAGCTACCCACGCGATTGGGAACCGCTGTTAGACGAAAACGCGCTCAACGACTATTTTGCCGCCGCCCTGAGCGTGCAAATTCAGAAACACCGTCACCTGGAAAAACGCGCCCGGTTGGGCGATACCGTCACCGTAGAGGAATTAACGCCGGCCGATTTATTGGCAGCCTACTGGCGTTCCAGCGGCCTGGACGAGGCGGAAATCACGGCGATGCAGGCGTTAGCGGCCGAAGTATTGGGCACGGAAGGGGATTGAGGAGGAAATATGAATTGTCAATGGTCAATGGTGAATGGTCAATTGTCAACTGTTGACAATTGACCATTGGCTATTGGCTATTGACCATTGGCTATTGGCTATTGGCTATTGGCTATTGGCTATTGGCTATTGGCTATTGGC